>DATEIF010000176.1:0-7147 GCA_035279205.1 Vineibacter sp. | reverse complement strand
CGGCCACAGGAAGTGCGCGATGCTGGCCATCGACGTGGTGCGCCGCAGGGTCTCTGTGATCCTGTGCTCCGGATCGTCGGGCAAGGCCAGGTGGGCGCGCACCGCGTCGGTCGCGGGATCGCCCAGCAGCAGCGCCGCCTGCCGGTCCGCCGGCACGAGAAGAAAGTCCGCCACCGGCGCATCGTCGCGCCACAAACCCAGCGCATCGATCAGCACCAGCCGCCGCACGCGGTCGGGACGGGCGGCGGCGATCTCGGCCGCCACCATGCCGCCAAACGAATGGCCGACCAGGTCGATCCGGTCGAGACCCAGCGCATCGAGCACATCGTCGTAGTAGAGGACGAGGTCGTGCATGCCACTGATGCCGCGCAGCTCGTCCGGTTCGTCGGCGCCGGCATGGGCCGGCGCATAGACGCGGCGCGTCGCCGACAGGCCATCGAGCAAGCCGTCCCATGCCTGGCCCAGCAGGCCATGGAGATAGACCAGCGGTGGCCCCTCGCCCTTGACCAGCACCGGGTTGGGCTGGAAGCCGGCGGCGACATCGACGGTATGAACAGTTGCGGTCATGGCGCCATCTCCGCGGTTGCCATGGTCTTGATCGGTGCGCCGCGGCGTGTCGCGCCCTGTGGCCACCAGTGGTCCTGGTAGCCCTCCCGGTCCCAGATGCCGCTGATCTTCGGCAGCACCTGATCGGCGAACAGGCGCATGCTGTATTCCGTGAGCGCGCGATCCATCGACTGGATCTGCAGCACGACCATCAGGTGGCCGATGCGCAGGTTGCGGATCGCCGCCTCGAGCTGCTCCGCCACCGTCGCCGGGCTGCCGCCGATCACCATGCGGGTCGTCTCGGTGAAATCCTTCCACGAGGCCGTGCGCGGATCGCCGATCAGGTTCTTGTAGGCGCCGCGCGCCGCGCCCTGGCGCAAGGCGAACTCGACGCTCTTCTTGGTCATGAAACCCGGCACGGCGGCCTGATGCATCGGCACATGCAGCGCCTTGGCGTAGAAGTTCCGGATGTGCTTCAGGTACAGCCTCTCGGCCTCGGCATCCGTGGCGCCCACGACCACCAGCTGGGCGAAGCCGGCGCGATAGGGATTGTCGTCCAGGCCGGCCTTCTCGATCTGATCCCAGTAGCCGTTCATCATCCCCTTGGCGGACTGATGCCCGTTAAAGCTCAGATAGCTGTACGTGTAGTTGTTGTCGGTGGCGAATTTCCAGGTCTCCACCGAGCCGCCGCCGGCGAGCCACACCGGCGGGTGCGGCTTCTGCCGCGGCTGCGGCCATGGATTGACGTAGCGCAGCTTGGTGAATTCGCCGTTGAACGGAAACGGTCCCGGCCGCGTCCACGCCTGCATGATGAGATCATGCGCCTCGTAGTAGCGCGGCCGAATCTGGGTCGGCGGCACGCCGTAGTTGCCGATCGAATCCGGCGGCGAGCCGACCGGGAAGCCCGCCACCAGCCGCCCACCGCTGAGGCAGTCGATCATGGCGAACTCCTCGGCGACGCGGATCGGCGGGTTGTACAGCGGCAGCGTGTTGCCCAGCACCACGATCGCCGCATCCGACGCGCGCCGCGCCAGGATCGATGCGATGAGGTTGGGCGAGTTGCAGAAGCCGTAGCCGTTCTGGTGATGCTCGTTCACGCCCAGGCCGTCGAAGCCCAGTTCGTCGGCCAGCTCGAGCTCTTCCACGTTCCAGCGCATGTACCGGCTGACCATCGCCGGGTCGCACAGCTCGCTGTTGGGCGGGGTGATCCAGATGCTCTCGAATCGCTTCGAGAAGTCGTCGGGCAGATCGCGATAGCCCTGCATGTGGAAGAAGATCGTCTTCATCGGCTGCCCTCGGCTGCATGGCCTGCGCACAGGCAGCGCGACTGTAGTCGGCTCGAGCCTTGGGCCTTTGACGATCGCCGCCAATCATTTGACAGAATGCGCCACGGCGATACGATCGGCGGATGGAGCTGATCGCGCAGGCCGCGACCGTACGGCAATTCCTCGCCTATCTCGATCATGTCGGCTTTGACGAGCGCGCCCTGAAAGTGGGCGGCCTCGATCCGGCCTTGCGCGCGTCATCGGCGCCGATGGCGGTCTCGGCACGTCTGATCGTCGACCTGATGGAGGCCGCGGCCGCGGCCATGCGGCAACCCGACATCGGTGTTCGCTTCGCCGAGTGGCTCGATCCGCGCAGCGTCAGCCCGCTCAGCCTGCTGGGCTCCCATTGTGCCACGTTCGCCGAGCGCTTCCGGCTGGCGCAGCGCTATGTGCACACGCATAACAACGCGCGCTCGTTCGATCGCCGGTACGACGGCGACGACGTCGCGCTGATCTGCGGCATGCACCCGGCGCTGCGCCCCTACGCGCGGCAATACACCGAGACCATCGTCGGCAAGAGCATCAAGAACGTGCGCGCCATGCTGGGCGCCGGCTGGAATCCGGTGCGCGTCGAGTTCGCGCACGCGCCACCGCCGTCGCTCGCGGTGCACAAACGCCTCTTCCGCTGTCCCATCCGCTACGAGGCCGATCGCGACGCCATCCTGATGAGCCGCGCCGACTTCAACCGCCGGCTGCCCAGCGGCGACACCCAGATCGTCGTGTTCCTCGAAAAGCACCTGGCGGGACAGGAGGCGCAGTGGCCCACCGACCTGCGCGGCCAGGTGGAGAACCTGATCGCCGCCCAGCTGGCCGGCGGCGGCGCCACGCTGGAACGCATCGCCGCCCTGCTCGCCACGTCCCCGCGCACCTTGCAGCGGCGGCTGGCCGAACTGGGCACCGACTTCGGCCGGATCCTGGCGTTCGTCCGGATGCAGGTCGTGAAGGACCACCTGGCGCAGCAGCCACCGCCGTCGCTGGGCCGGCTGTGCCATCTGCTGGGCTATTCGGAACCCAGCGCCGCCAGCCGCTTCATCAAGACCCAGTTCGGCCGCTCGGCGCGCGCGATGATCGGCGAGGGATCCCCGGGAGCGCGGGCGTCTCGCCCGCATCAAGGCGAAAGCGACCGCTTTCGCCTGACATGAGCGGGCCGGAGGCCGGCGGTCCCAGGATTACTTCGGGCTGCTGATCAGCTCGCCGAATAGCGCCCAGTTCTTGCCGTTGAACTTCGCCAGCTGGACCTGCCGGATGGGCGAGAAGTCCGCCGACGTGGTGTTCAGGCGAATGCCCGGCAGCAGCAGCGGAACCCGCACGTCCTTCAGGTTGGCGGCCTGGCGCATGATGTTGGCGCGCGTCAGGTCATCGCCGCTCTGCTCCAGGACATGAACCAGCGATGCCGACACCGCGGCGGCATAGACATTGAAGGAATCGATCTTGCTGCCGTTCGGGTAGTACTTGTCCATGAACGCGCGCCAGGCATTCATCTCGGGATCGTTGTCCCACGCCGGGTCCGACGGATCCTTCAGGTACTGCGCCGTGATGATGCCGACCGACTTCTCGAAACCGGCCGGCCGCAAGGTCGCCTGCACCGAGGCGGCGGTGTTGATCAGGAACTGGACCGGCTTCCAGCCGAGATCGCTCGCCTTGCGGATCGCCTGGGCCGCGAATTTCGGGCTGGCGGCGTTCAGGAAGACGTTGGCGCCGGTGCCTGCCAGCATGATGACCTGCGAGTCGACGGTGCCGTCGGTCGACTCGTACGTCACGTCGCCGACCACGATCGCCTTGGCCTTGTCGCCCAGGCCGTGCTTGAAGCCGGCGACGAACTCCTTGCCGGCATCGTCGTTCTGGCTCAGCAGCGCCGCCTTGGGATTGGGCACGTTCTCCAGCACGTAGCGGCCATAGATCGCGCCCTCGATGAAATAGGACGGCACCCACCCGATCGTCCACGGGAAGTGCTGCGGATCGGCCCATCTGTGGAGGCCGCTGGCGACAAACACATGCGGCACCTTCTTGGCGTTGTTGTACTTGTGGATGGCGACGCTGGTGGCGGTGCCGAGGTTGCTGAACAGCATCAGCACCTGTTCCTGCTCGACCAGGCGGCGCACCTGCTCAACGGTCTTGGGCGGGCTGTAACCATCGTCGAGGCTGATGAAATTGATCTTGCGCCCGCGCACGCCGCCCTTGTCGTTGATCATCTTGAAGTAGGCCGACATGGCCGTGCCGACCGTGCCGAAGGCCGAGGCCGGTCCGGAGTAAGGGCCGGTGTTGCCGATCTTGATCTCGCTGTCGCTGGCGCCGGGATCGTATTTCTTCTGCGCCAGGGCCGGCGCGGTCGCGGCCAGGCTGGCGGCCACCAGGGCCGCGGCGACTGCACGAAACATCATTTTTCCTCCCCCAACGTAACGCGTCTGCCCACGTCTCTTACCGGGCACACCGAGGGGAGATTTGACAATTCCCGCCAAACATTTGACGGAATGCGCCAGGGCTATGCGGCGATGGCCCGGGCCAGGGTGCGCGCGACCAGGGTCCGCAGGACGTCGATGCGTCCTGTCGTGTCTGACACCCGCGCACCGGAGACAGCAGCGTCGGCAATCTCAGCGGGCACGATCTGCGCCGCCGGATGACCGATCGCCAGCGCTTCGGCCTCGCGACAGCGCACCGGTCGCAGCGCGGCGGCGCCCACAACGACGCGGCAGTCGCGGATGACGCCATCCGTCAAGGCAACCGCCACAGCCACCGACGCGTCGGCAAAGTCATTGGCACCGCGCACGGTGAACTTCTCGAAGGCCTGCCCCGAAAACGCAGCGGGCGCGATCAGAACCGCCGCAACGATCTCGCCGGCCGCGACAGCAGCTTCGGTGTTGGGATTACGCTCGGCGCCGGCATAGACGTCGTCCATGCGGACCGTCCGCGATCCTGACGGTCCGACGACCTCCAGCGTCGCGTCGAGCGCCACCAGGACCGGCGCCAGGTCTGACGGATGCACGGCGCAGCACGGCCCCGTTGCAAACATGGCTCGCGACAGACGCGCGTCACCGGCAGCAGCCGGACAACCGTGCCCGCCTTTCTTGAAGCAATCGATCAGGAGATGCCGGAAATAGAGACAACGCGGCCGCTGCAGCAGGTTCCCTGCCAAGGTCGTGACGTTGCGCAGCTGGGGCGACGCGACACGGCCTATGGCCGCGACCAGCATCGGTGCTACCGCCTGCACGTTGGCGTCCACCGCGAGGTCGGCCAGAGTCGTCATCGCGCCCAGCCGCAGCGTGGCCCCGGATCGGGACACGCCCGCCATGCCCGCGGTACCAAGGTTGATCAGCACATCTGGAGCCGGCAGCAGCGCGCCCGTCACGCCCTCCTTGAGCAGATCGAGCAGGTCGCCGCCCGCCGCGATCGGCCGCGCGGCAGGACCATGCTCGGCCAGCAGCCTCACGGCATGCGCCGCCGACTGCGCGTCGATCAATCGGAACAGCGTCATGCGCGGCTCCGGCCGGCAAGGGCCGCCCTCACCTTGTCAGGCGTGATGGGATAGTGGCGCACGCGTACGCCGGTGGCGTTGAAAATGGCGTTGGCGATGGCAGCGCCCGCCGCGATCAATGGCGGCTCGCCCAGCCCCTTGACGCCCAGGCTGTTGGACCGGTCGGGCACCGAGCCATCGACGAAGCGGATCGCGGGCGGCAGGTCGGCGAACCCCGGCGTGCGATACGCCCACATGGTGGCGTTCAGCATATGCCCGCTGGCGTGGTCCATCAGCCGTTCCTCGAGCAGCGCCATGCCCATGCCCTGCAGGAAGCCGCCATGCACCTGGCCCTCGGCCAGCAGCGGGTTCACGACGCGACCGGCATCGTGCGCGCATACCGCGCGCAGCACGCGCACACGGCCGGTGCCGGTATCGACCTCGACCTCGACGAAATGCGCGCCGAACATGGCCTGGAACACGCCATCGGGCGGCCGCTCGCGCTCGCCGATAGCGCTCAGCACGCCGCCCGCCGTCGCCGCGATCTCACCGAACGTGATCGCGACACCGGCATTGTCGCGCAGGGCGATCGCGGCGCCGCGCTGGACAACCTGGTCCGCTTCCGCCTGCAGCAGGCGGGCACCGTGTTGCAACAACAGCCGCCGCAGGGCTTGCGCGGCGGCACGGACCGCAGGACCGACGACCGTCGTCGTGCGGCTGTGGTTGGTCGAGTCGATCGAACGCGGCGTCGACTGCGTGTCGCCGAAATGCGTGTCGATCAGGCGCAGCGGCACATCGAGTTCCTCGGCCGCGATCTGCGCGAAGACGGTGTCGGCGCCGCAGCCGATCTCGGTCAGCCCGACGCGGACCTCGATCCGGCCGCTGGTATGGACGGCGATCTCGGCGCGGCTCTCCTCGAACAGCGTACCGTCATAGGCAACAGCCCCCATGCCGATGCCACGCACGACGTCGCCGTCGCGGACCGGCCGCGGGCGCGGCCGCTGCCATCGCCATCCGAACGAAGCGGCGCCACGCTCGTAGCAGGCGAGCAGGCCGTTGCCGGCATAAGGCAGGCGCGCGAACGGCTCGGTGTCGGCGATGTTGCGCCGGCGGAACACCAGCGGATCCAGGGCCAGCGCATGCGCCATCTCGTCGATCGCCTGCTCGAGGCAGAAGATGTCCTCCGCCGCGGTGGGCCCGCGGAACGGGATGGGCGGCGGTGTGTTCGTCAGCACGCGCTGCACCTCGGCCCGCAGGTTGGCGCAGCCATGAAGCCGCAGGCCGTTGGCCGCGCCGGCGGCATTGCGCGCGAACAGATCGGATGGTCCGGCCTGGCCCTGGACCGCCTGCGCGATGAACGTGAGCCGTCCGTCGCGGGTCGCGCCCAGCCGGATGCTGCGCGCGGTGGGTGCGCGCTGGTGGCTGGCGATGAACTCCTCGCGCCGCCCCATGAACAGGCGCACCGGGCGATCCGTCATGCGCGCCAGTTGCGCCGCGATGACGTGATAGGGCTTCAGGTGGATCTTGCTGCCGAACCCGCCGCCGACATAGTCGCTGACGACGCGTACGCGCTCGTTGGGCAGATCGAACACCAGGGCCAGCCGCTCGCGAATCGCATGACCGCCCTGGTTGGAATCCCATAGCGTGAGCGTGCCGTCGTGCCAGGCGGCAACGCAGCCGTGCGGCTCCAGCGCATTGTGGTGCTGGGCGTCGGTCGTGTAGCGTGCCTCGATCCTGACCGTGGCGGCCGCGATGCCGGCGTCGAGATCGCCACAGGCCAGGATGTCGACGCCGCTCACGACATTGCCCTCGGCGCCCAGCTGCG
>DATEIF010000175.1:0-12786 GCA_035279205.1 Vineibacter sp. | reverse complement strand
GTGGTCGGCATGCGCGGCGTCGCCGGCGGCGGCATCAGGCGCTCGGGCGGCAGCGGCACGGCGTTGGGATCGACCCGGCGATAGGCATCGATATCCTGGTTCGGGATCTGCTGGCCCTTGGGGTCGTCCGGCTTGACCTTGGCCGGGCCCTCGGCCGGGCGCACGGTCGGGATCGGCAATCCCGGCCCGCCACGCTCGATATCCTGCTTGTGGGCCCAGTAGACGGTGCCGCCGAAGCTGGACAGGGCTGCGATCGTCACCATGACGGTCACGATGGTGCCGCGGCGCTGATTCACCCGGTAGAGCAGCGACGGCGATTCCTCGCCGGCCTGCTGGGCGGCGATATCGTCGAGAGACAGGGTGCGAACCGCCGGTTCGGGCTGCCACGCCGGTTCGGCTTGACCGGGGTGGTACACAACAGGCCCGCCGGCCGGCAGCGGGGTACGCTGGAACATGGTTTCTTATCTCATTTCCTCGGCAGGGGGGACGCCGAATATTCCAAGTCCAGATTGTATCACAAAACCAACGGCTTGCACCAACGCGATACGTGACAAAGTGAGGTCACGATCAGCCTCGACCACGAACCGCAGGCCGCCGTCCTCCTTGCCCCGGTTCCAGTGGGCGTGGAACTGCGAGGCAAGCTCGTAGAGGTAGAACGCGATGCGGTGCGGCTCGTGCGCCTGGGCCGCCGCCTCGACCTGCCGCGGCCACTGGGCCAGCAGCTTGATCAGCGCCAGCTCGCCGGCATCGACCAGCCGGCCATGCGGTGCCGCCGCCAGGGTTCCTGCATCGAGCTGATCGAAGCCGGCCGCGGCCGCCTGGCGCAGCACCGAGCGCGTGCGCGCATGGGCGTACTGCACGTACCAGACCGGGTTGTCGCGCGACTGCTCGGTCGCCTTCTCAAGGTCGAAGTCGAAGGGCGCGTCGTTCTTGCGCGTCAGCATGGTGAAGCGCACGACGTCGGGCCCGACCTCGTCGAGCAGGTCGCGCAGGGTGACGAACGTGCCGGCGCGCTTGGACATGCGCACCAGCTCGCCGCCCTTCAGGATGCGCACGAGCTGGCAGAGCTTGACGTCGAGCGCGCCCTTGTTCGACGTGATCGCTTTCACCGCCGCCTGCATGCGCTTGACGTAGCCGCCGTGATCGGCGCCCCAGATGTCGATCATCTCGGCAAAGCCGCGCTTGAACTTGTCGTAATGGTTGGCGATGTCGTTGGCGAAATACGTCCACGACCCGTCCGACTTCTTCAGCGGCCGATCGACGTCGTCACCGAACTGGGTCGAGCGGAACAGCGTCTGCTCGCGATCCTCCCAGTCATCGGGCTTCTGGCCCTTGGGTGGTTCGAGCCGGCCCTGATAGATCAGGCCGGCGTCCGACAACGCCTTGAACGCCGCCTCGACGGCGCCGCTCTGCACCAGAGCGCGCTCGGACGTGAAGACGTCCATATGCACGCCCATGGCATCGAGGTCGGACCGGATCGACTCCATGAGCTCGTCGATGGCGAACGCGCGCACGGCCGGCAACCAGACGTCTTCCGGCTGGTTCAGCCATTTCTGGCCGTCGCGTTCCGCCAGCTTGCGCGCGACATCCTTGAGGTACTCGCCCGGATAGAGGCCCTCGGGAATCGCGCCAATCGGCAGGCCCAGTGCCTCCTGGTAGCGCAGGTAGGTCGAGCGCCCCAGGATGTCGACCTGCGCGCCGGCATCGTTGATGTAGTACTCCTTGGTGACGGCGTAGCCCGCCTTGGCCAGCAGGTTGGCCAGCGCGTCGCCGACGACGGCGCCGCGCGCGTGCGCGACATGCAGCGGCCCGGTCGGGTTGGCCGACACGTACTCGACATTCACCGGCGTGCCCTTGCCCAGCGTGCTGTCGCCAAAGGCGGCGCCGGCCTTCAGCACGTCGGCCAGGCGGGCGCGCCAGAAATCGTCGGCCAGGCGCAGGTTGATGAATCCGGGCCCGGCAACCGACGCCTCGGTCACGCCAGGAACCTGGCGCAGGCGGGCGACCAGCGCATCGGCGATCTCGCGTGGCTTCTTCTTCGCGCCCTTGGCCAGCACCATGGCCGCGTTGGTCGCGATATCGCCGTGGCTGGCATCGCGCGGCGGTTCGGCCGTGATGGCGGAGAGGTCGAGCCCTGGTGGCAGCTCGCCGGCAGCCTCCATGGCCCGCAACGCGGCGGTGATTTCGTCGGCGATATGGCGGAACAGGTTCATGACGTCCCAGGGGCAAAAAGCACAAACGCTCCGGCCTTTAGCGCGGCCGGCGCGGGCGTGAAAGCGGAAATCCGTCACACCCTGCGCCCACCGCACCACCCGTGAATCCGGTGCATTGTGATCTTGGGGTCTTTTCACTTCCGGGGCGTGTCCCGGCTGAGCACAGTCCCGGCATGGAAATGACCTTTGCCGCCCTGGCGCAGCGCGTCGGCGCTACCATCGGCGTCTCGCCCTGGATCCTCATCGACCAGGACCGGATTGATCGGTTCGCGGCCGTTACCGGCGATCACGGCTTCATCCATGTCGATCCGGTCGCTGCAGCCGCCACGCCCTTCGGCACGACCATTGCGCACGGGCTGCTGGTGCTGTCGCTGACAGGACTCATGGCGCAGCAGGCGCTGCCTGCGATCAGCGACCGCGCCTTCCTGATGAACTACGGCTACGACAAAGTCCGCATGATAGCGCCGGTGCCCTGCGGCACCGAGGTTCGCGGCCACTTCCGGCTCGACCGGGTCAGCACCCGCGCCGAGAAGCAGCGCCTGATGCATTACACGGTGACGATCGAACGCGCCGGCAGCGACCGTCCCGTGCTGGTGGCCGACTGGTTGTTGATGGTGGTCGTGACATGAGGATTGCAGGTTCCGTGGCGCTGGTGAGCGGCGCCAATCGTGGCCTGGGCCGCGCCTATGTCGAAGCCCTGCTCGCGGCCGGTGCCGCCAAGGTCTACGCCGCAGCGCGCGATCCCCGTCTGGTGACGGTCGACGATGCGATCGCCGTCGCGCTGGACATCACCGACCCGGCAGCCGTGGCCGCCGCGGCGCGAACCTGCGCCGACGTGACCCTGCTGATCAACAACGCCGGCATCGTGCGCAGCAGTCCGTTCGTGACGGCACCATCGATGGACGCGGCGCGGGCCGAGATGGAGACGAACTATTTCGGCACCCTGGCCATGTGCCGCGCCTTCGCGCAGGTGCTGGGCGGCAATGGCGGCGGCGCCGTGGTGAACATGTTGTCGGTGGTGAGCTGGTTCACCTATCCCTTCAGCGCCTCGCAATGCGCCTCGAAGGCCGCGCAATGGTCGCTGACCAACGGTATCCGCATCGAGCTGCGGGCGCAGGGCACGCTGGTCGTCGGCGTGCATGCCGGCTTCATCGACACCGACATGGCAGCCGGTCTCGATGTGCCCAAGACCAGTCCGCACGACATCGCGCGCCGCGTGCTGGAGGGCATCGAGGCCGGTCGCGAGGAGATACTGGCTGATCAGCGCAGCACCGACGTCAAAGCCGCGCTGGCGCGTGATCCCGCCGCTTTCTATGCCCAGATGCAACAGCTGTGGGACGCCGCGCAACCGGCGCGCCACCCATGAGCCGCGATAGCGCCGCCAGCCAGGCCGCCAGCGACGCGCTTGACCGTCTCCTGGCCGATCTTGGCCTTGACCGGCAGGACACGGGCGGACGCATTGACTTCATCGGCGACGATCCGATCGTGGCCAGCCGTCATCGCCCCGGCGCCGCGAGCGCGGCGGCGCTGGCGACGCAGGCCGTCGGCATCGCTGCGATCTGGCGCCAGCGCGGCGGCCGCGGCCAGGACATCGCCATCGACCTCCATCGCGCCGCGGTGCCCGGCCTGCGCACGTCCTCCCACCTCTGGCAGAACGGCCATCGCCTGGAGTACGGCCGCTCACCAGAGGAAGCACGCAACTTCTTCAGGACCCGCGATGGGCGGCGGATCTACGTCCTGCGCACGGCGGCCTACGCCGCCAATCTGATCGGCCTGTTGACGCTGCTGGGCTGCGCCAACCAGTCCGACGCCCTGGCCGCCGCCATCGCCCGTTGGGACAGCGCTGAGCTGGAAGAGGCGCTGGCGGCGAACAGGCTGATCGGCGCCGTCGCGCGCACGCGCGAGGAATGGCTGGCCCACCCGCAGGGCCGCTGGCTTGCGACACAAGCGCCGGTGCAGGTCGACAAGATTGCCGACAGTGCGCCCGAGCCTTTCGCCCCGGCGCCGCGGCCGCTCTCGGGTATCCGCGTGCTCGACATGGCGCATGTGCTTGCCGGGCCGGTCTGTGCCCGTGTCCTGGCGGAGCAAGGCGCCGACGTGCTGCACGTGTCCGAGCCGCTGAAGCCCGACGATTTTCGTGTCGTGCTCGATACCGGCCTGGGCAAGCGCGCCGCGTTCATCGACCTCAACCGGCCGGACGACAACGCGCGCGTGCGCGCGTTGCTGGCGACCGGTGATGTCTTCATCCAGTCGTTCCGTCCCGGCAGCCTCGACAAGCGCGGCTTGTCGGCACTCGATGTCGCCCGCCTGCGCCCGGGGATCGTCTATGTGTCGGTGAGCGCCTATGGCAACAACGGTCCCTGGATGACCCGCGGTGGCTTCGAGCCCGTCGGACAGACCGTCTCGGGTCTGGCGATCGCCGAGGGGTCCGCCGATGCACCCGTCCTCGCGCCCACCTTTACACTCAATGACTACCTTGCCGCCTACCTCGCGGCAGCCGGCGTGACCGCGGCACTCGCCAGGCGGGCACGCGATGGCGGCAGCTACCATGTCCATGTCTCGTTGGCGCGCTGCTCCATGTGGCTTCAGGAGCTGGGCCGCCTGCCGGCCGACCGGTGGCCTGACCGAACGTCGCCGCTGCTGCCCGAGCCGCGCGACTCCGATTTCATGACCACCGACAGCGTCTTCGGCACGCTCACGCATGCCAGACCGATCGTGACGTATGGCGAGACTCCGGCACGATGGGATCGCGGCCCCAGCCCGCTGGGCGCGTCGTTACCCGAATGGCTCGCGGCATGAGGGAATGGACCGATGACTGAAGTCAGCCGCCGCCTACTGTTGGCCATCGCCGTCGGCCTCACGACCACGCCCGCAAGAGCGGAAAAGAACTACGGACCCGGGGTCAGCGACGGCGAGATCAAGATCGGGCAGACGATGCCGTATTCGGGGCCGGCGTCGGCCTATGGCACGGCCGGCCGTGTCGCGCAGGCCTACTTCGCCATGATCAACGATCACGGCGGCGTCAACGGCCGCAAGATCAGGCTGATCAGTCTCGACGACGGCTACAGCCCGCCCAAGACGATCGAGCAAGTCCGCAAGCTGGTCGAGGAAGAGAACGTCCTGCTGATCTACAATCCGCTGGGCACGGCATCGAATTCGGCGATCCAGAAATATCTCAATCGCAAGCAAGTGCCGCAGCTGTTCCTGTCCAGCGGTTCCTCGCGCTTCAACGATCCGCAGAACTTCCCCTGGACCATGGGCTGGCTGCCGAACTACGTGGTCGAGGGCCGCACCGCGGTCACGTTCCTGACCAAGGGACGGCCCAACGCCAAGATCGCCGTGCTCTATCAGAACGACGATCTCGGCAAGGACTACCTGCGCGGCATTCACGACGGGCTGGGCGACAAGGCGCGGTCGATGATCGTGGCGCAGAGCAGCTACGAAGTGACCGACGCCACGATCGACAGCCAGGTGATTTCGCTGCGCGCCAGTGGTGCCGACATCTTCCTGAACGTGTCGACCGCGAAATTCGCGGCCCAGGCGATCCGCAAGGTCCACGACCTGGGCTGGAAGCCGCAGCACTACGTCATCAGCCTCAGTTCATCGATCGGCTCGGTCCTGCGCCCGGCCGGCTTCGACCGCGCGGCCGGCATCATCTCCGGCGCCATTCTGCGCGACCCGGCCGATCCCGACACGATGAAGGGCGCCGCCTATGCCGACTACGTGGCGTTCCTGAGGAAGTACTACCCGGAGGGCGATCCCACCGACATCAGCAACGTCACGGGCTACTCGGTCGCCCAGACGTTCGTTCAGGTCCTGAAGCAGGCCGGCGACAATCTCACGCGCGCAAACGTCATGCGCGAAGCCGCCAACCTGCGCGACTTCGCGCCGCCGATGCTGCTGCCGGGCCTCACGATCAACACCGGACCGGCCGACTACCAGCCGCTGAAGTCGATCCGGCTGGTGCGATTCGAGAACGAGCACTGGTCGCTGATCGACGAGTGAGCCGAGAGGCACCGATCAACCAGTCATCACGAGCGCAGCAAGGGATCCTGCAGTGTGCCAACCGCACCGGCTGACATGTGCGGAATGAAGAATTCACCACAGAGGTCCCCACCGGTTACGCCGACCACGCGGGCTGAAACGGCGCACGGTTGTGCGGACAGACGCTGGGCGCGCGCCACTCCGTGGCGCGTCATGCGTCGATCTAGACGAAGACGCGCGACGGAGTCGCGCCCGCCCAGCGTGTGATCAAATCGCCTGGGCCAACTTCCCTTTCAGGCACAGAGATACACAGAGATAAGGCCATGGCGCACCTTCGGCGCGCGCGAAGATTGTTCTCTGTGTTTCTCTGTGGCTTCTGTGCCTCTGTGGTAAATCTTCCTTCTCACGACCGCGCGTTCGTGCGGGTCGACGCACCGCAGGGTCCTTCGCTTCGCTCAGGACGACAGGAGCGACTATAGCTGCCGCCGGCGCGGCGGCTGCGTTTCGACCGACAGAGCACCGGGTCCGTCCCCCGCTTCACAGCCGTCGCCCAGCGACCACCGGCTGCCGAGATCCACGATCAGGCGGCGCATCCAGGCGTGTGCCGGGTTGGTCGCGTGGCGCCGGTGCCAGACGGCACAGATCGGAACCTGCCGCACGGCGTAGGGCAGTTCCCGCGACACGATGCGGCCGTCGGCGCAGAAGATCGTTGCCAGGGGCCGCGGCACGATCGCCAGCATGTCGGCGTGCAGCAGCAAGGTCGGCAACGCCAGGAAGTGCGGCAGCGTGACCCGGATCTGCGCAGCCAGGCCTTGCGTCGCCATCGCGCCCTCGAGGGCAGCGCGGTCGAACATCTCCGATTGCCGCACCAGCCCACGCTCGGCAACCGGGCCGCGCGATGCATCCATGGCGATGACCGCCAACGGAAACGCGGCCAGGTCGGCCAGGGCCAACGTCCGCCGGCCTGCCGGATGATCCGATCGGCAGATCGCGACGTCGTCCTGGTGGAACAGGATCTGCGATTGCAGTCGATCGGGAACATCCTGGAACTCGCCGATCGCGATATCGATACGCCCGGTGTCGATCTGCGCCGCCAGATCGATACGGCTGGCCGGGTGGATGACGAAATTCACGCCGGGCGCAACCTGCGCCACGCGACGATCGAGATCGGCGAAGAGCGTGGCGGTGATATCGTCGTTGGCAGCCAGTGCGAACGACTGGACCGCGGTCGGCGGATCGAAGTGCACGGGCTGCAGCACCGATGCGATCTGCAGCAGCGAATGGCGCAACGGCTGGCTGATCTCCAGGGCCCGCCGGGTCGGCTGCATCCCGGCGGCCGTGCGCACGAAGAGCTCGTCCTTGAGATGATAGCGCAGGCGGTTCAGCGCATGGCTGACGGCGGACTGGCTCAATCCGAGCTGGCGGCTGGCGCGCAGCACATTGCGCTCGGCCATCACGGCGTTGAAGACGCGGATCAGATTGAGGTCGAGAGTCTCGATACTGCGCATCTCGACAACCTCGGCCTCAGAACAGCTCGAAGTACTCGCGCTGCTCCCACTCGGTGACTTCGGCTTCGAAACGCGCCACCTCCGCCTCCTTGATGCGCGCGTAGTAGTCGATGAACCCGGCGCCCAGCCCATCCCGGAAGCAGGCATCGGCCCGCAGCGCCGCCACCGCCTCGCCCAGCGACTTCGGTAGCTTCTGGGCCTGCATCTCGTAGGGCGTATCGGCCGACGGGCCGGGATCGAGCGTGCGTTTCAGCCCGTCGAGGCCGGCCAGCACCTGCGAGGCCATGTAGAGATACGGGTTGGCCGCCGGCTCGCCGACGCGGTTCTCCAGCCGCGTCGCCGGATCACCCGACAGGCCCAAGGTGCGCACCATCACGCCGCGGTTGTCGCGGCCCCAGATGGCGCGATCCGGCGCCAGCGAATAAGGCCGGAAGCGCTTGTAGCCGTTCAGGGTCGGCGTCGTGAACGCCGCCGCCGCGCGCGCATGCGCCAACAGCCCGCCCAGCCAGTGCATCGCGATCGGCGAGAGATCCCTCTTCTCGTCGTGAGAGACGAAGGCGTTGGCGCCGGTGCGGCGATCGCGCAAGGACTGGTGCAGATGCCAGCCGCTCGACATCACGTTGGGGATGCGCGGCCGGCACATGAAGCTGGCGTGATAGCCGTGGCGCCGCGCGATCTGCTTCACGGCGCTGCGCATCAGCACCATGGCATCGGCCGGCTCCAGGCCGATGCCGGGATGGAACGTGAACTCGCACTGGCTGGGGCCGTACTCCAGCTCGATGCTGCGCAGCTTCAGGCCCAGCGCCATCACGTCGCGGCGCAGGATGTCGAACACCGGATCGAACTGGTCGTAGCGCTGCTCGGTGAGATACTGGTAGCCCTGTGTCAGCAGCGCCACCTCGGGCGGCTCGCCGGGCTGGCCCGAGTCCGACGGCCGCAGATGCGGATCGAGCAGCTTGAAGACGTGGAACTCGACCTCCAGCCCGGCCATGAAGTCGTAGCCGGCGGTGGCGAGCTCTCCCAGCACGCTGCGATAGAGATGCCGGGTCGAGAACGGCACCGGCCGGCCATCGGCGAAATGCAGATCGCACAGCACCCACCCGGTCTTGGGCGCCCACGGCAGCACCCGAAACGTCGTCGGGTCCGCCACCATCAGCACGTCGGCGGCGCCCTCCATCTCGCGCATGCCGAAGCCGCCGCCCGCTGTGAACACCGGAAACACGGTGCGATGCGCGGTATCCTTGGCCAGCAGGGTCGAGGTGACGGCGCAGCCGCTGCGCATGACACTGGCTATGTCGGGTCCGACCACGGACTTGCCGCGCAGGATGCCGTGCTGGTCGGCGAACGACAGCCGCACGACCTCGAGCTCCTCGGCCCGCACCTGGCGCTCGACCTCGATCGCCGCCTCGACCTGCGCCGCGCCCCACAGCCCGTGACGTTCAACGAAGCTCATGCCCCTCTCCGCCCACGCAGTGGGGGGAGAGGGAGGGGCCCGCGCGCCGCGCGGGAGGGTGAGGTGGGTCGCAGAACCGCACCAAGCTTCATAGGACAGCCTCCCCTTGCATCAACACCCACCTCACCCTCCCATCGCTTCGCGATGGGCCCCTCCCTCTCCCCCGCTATGCGGGCGGAGAGGGAGAGCTACGCGGCCGACTTCGCCCAGCTGGCGTTGCTGCGGCGCTTGCGGTCGATCTCCTTCCAGTAGGCTTCCCAGCCCTCCGCCGGGCCGATGGCATCCATCGAGGCCGGACCGGTGATGCCTGCCGCCTCGGCGCGATCCAGCACCATGATCGGCGTCTCGCCCTTTTCCATCTGCTCGATCGAGCGCAGCAGCAGGCGGCGATAGGCGATGATCGCCTTGTCCGATGTGCCCAGATGCTCGCGCGTGCGATCGGCGATCGGCCCCAGCGATTCGCAGGCCCACTGGTCGTGCACGTTGATGTCGAAGCCCATGCCCGTGTAGGTCTTGGTGCGCTGTTCCTCGGGATCATAGCCCCAATTGTTGCTGCGGTTGAGCCGCGGCGTGTAGTCGGGCAGCTGGTAGAGCTCCAGCCGCTGGCGGCGCATCTCTTCCTTGTCGACGGGACGGCCGAAGCTGGTGAACATCGCGTACCAGTAGTTGGTCGTGTCGTCGACCGGCACGTGCCATTGCACGATCGTCATCTCGGCGCTCATCGGGATGACGAAGGCGTTGGGGAACAGCAGGTTGGTGACCCGCAGATGCGTCTGCCGCTCGTTGAGCGGCCGGCGCGTCAGCAGGCGCAGGCCGAACGGCGCCGGCTCGACCTCGATGAGGGGCCGCGGATACTCGCGCATCAGCGTCGTCATCGGAATGTTGGAGTCGATCGAGGCGGCGCGGAACTGCTTGCCGTAGCCGGTCTCGGTGCTCTCGTCCTCCTCGAAACGGTGCAGGAACGAGGCGTGCGCCGGATCGATGCCCACCTCCAGCGCCTGCAGCCAGTTGCATTCCATGTGGCCCTTGAAGGCGAAGCTGTGGCTGTCGGGCGCAATGAAGCAATCGAGGTCGGGAAACGCTGGCGGTTCGCCGGCGCCGAGATAGGCGAAGATGATGCCGTTGCGCTCGCGCACCGGATAGGCGCCCTGGCGGATACGTTCGCAATAGCGGCTGCCCTCGGGCTCGGCTGGCATCTGCAGGCACTTGCCCTCGACGTCGAACAGCCAGCCATGGAACGGGCAGCGCAGCCCGCCATGCTCGCGCCGGCCATACGAAAGGTCGGCACCGCGGTGCGGACAGTCGCGGTCGAGCAGGCCCAGCCGCCCCTGCTCGTCGCGGAACAGCACCAGGTCCTGCCCCATCAGCCGCACCGCCTTGACCGGCCGCTGTCCGACCAGCTCCTCGGTCAGTGCCACCGGCTGCCAGTACAGCCGCATCAGCTTGCCGGCCGGCGCCACGGCACCGGTCAGGGTCATGCGCGCGTTCTCTTCACGGCTGATCATGCTTCCTCCCGCATCGCGCCGCCAGCGATTTTGTTCGATTATCGAACGTATGTTCTATAATATACCGACACCTGCACTCCAGCAAGGCCGGGGATTATGGGCCGACTACGCCAACAGGATGCCGAGAAGCGCGCCGAAAGCGACCACGGGCCTGATTTCTCCGAAGCGCTGGCGCGCGGACTGAGCGTGATCACCGCCTTCGACGCCGACCACCGCCAGCTGACCTTGAGCGATATCGCGCGCGCCATCGACCTGCCGCGCGCCACGGCCCGCCGCGCCCTCTACACGCTCACCCGCCTGGGCTACGTCGAGATGGAGGGTCGCCTGTTCCGGCTGGCGCCCAAGATCCTGCGGCTGGCGTCGGCGTACCTGACCTCCAACCTGGTGTCGCGCGTGCTGCAGCCGGCGTGCGAGCGGATCTGCGAGATGGTCGACGCGACCTGCTCCGTCGCCGTGCTGGACGGCGACGAGGTGGTGATGGTGGCGCGCGCCTCGCCCGTCCGCCCGATCTCGGTAGGCCTGGGCGTCGGCTACCGTTTGCCGGCGTTCTGCAGCGCGCTGGGCCGCGTGATGCTGAGCACCTTGCCGGACGATCGGCTGGATGCGTTTTTCAAGCGCCTGAAGCCGGTGCAGGCGACGGCGCAGACGGTCACCGACAAGGCGCGGCTGCGCCAGGCGATCTTCGATGTGCGGGCCAACGGCTTCGCGCTGGTCGACCAGGAGGCCGAGGTCGGCTTCCGCTCGCTGGCCGTACCGCTGGTCCGCTACGACGGCGTGCCGGTCGCGGCGATGAATCTCGGCACGCAGATCGAACGCGTGTCGCTCGACACCATGCGCAACGACTACCTGCCGGTGCTGCGCCGCGAGTCGGCGCGGCTGAAGGAACAGTTGATCTAGAGCGGGTCATCGTTGATGGAACGGAAGGTCGGGCCGGCCGGCATCGTCATCCTGAGCGAAGCGAAGGATCCTGCGGTGTTGGCATCGAATACCAGCGATACTGATGATCACCATCGCCGGCAGTCTTTGAACAACGCACCGCAAGGTCCTTCGCTTCGCTCAGGACGACGGCGTGACCGATTCCATGTGACCAAGATGCGCTCTCAGGCGTAGTGCGTCGCTATGCCTTCATGGTGAGCTTGTCGAACCATGAAGGCCTCGCACGTACGATCGTGCGAACGCTTCATGGTTCGACAAGCTCACCATGAAGCGCCCTCTTCGGGATGACAGCTCACGCGTACAGGTCGTACAGGCGGCGGTGCTCGTCGAGGGCGAAGTTGTCGGTCATGCCGGCGATGTAGTCGGCCACGACGCGGGCGCGGCCGCGCTCGTCCTGCGGCTTGGCCCGGGTGCGCCATTCGTCGGGCAGGCATTCGGGCTCGCGGAACAGCAGGCTGAACAGGTCGGCCACCACGCGCCGCGCCTTGGACGTCATGCGGTTCACGCGCCAGTGGCGGTACATGCGATCGAACAGGAACGCCTTCAGCGCGTCGTTGTCGCGCGTCAGCGCCTCTGAGAACGCGACCATGGGCCTGTCGAGACGGCGAAGCGCATCGACATCGGCCGGTGCCGCCGCCTGCAGTCGCCGCTTCGTCTCGGCCACCACATCCTCGACCATGACGTTGATCAGCCGGCGTACCGTCTCGTGGATCAGCCGGGCCTGATCGAGCGCCGGATAGTGCCGGCGTACGTCGCGGATGATGTCGCCCACCAGCGGCAACGGCAGCAGGTCATCGACATGGAACAGGCCGGCGCGCAGCCCGTCGTCGATATCGTGGTTGTTGTAGGCGATGTCGTCGCTGATGGCGGCGACCTGCGCCTCCGGCCCGGCCCAGGTATCGAGTTCCAGGTCCCACTCGCCGCTGAACTCGACGATGGCGGCCGGCAGGTCGGTGGGCGCCACGCCGGGTTTCAGCAGCGGGCCGTTGTGCTTGACGGCGCCCTCCAGGGCCTCCCAGGTCAGGTTGAGGCCGTCGAACGCGGCGTAGCGGTGTTCCAGCTTGGTGAGGATGCGCAGCGTCTGGGCGTTGTGGTCGAAACCGCCGAACGGCTTCATCGCCGCATCGAGTGGGTCCTCGCCGGCATGGCCAAACGGCGTGTGGCCCAGGTCGTGCGCCAGCGCCAGC
>DATEIF010000174.1:0-2796 GCA_035279205.1 Vineibacter sp. | reverse complement strand
CCGCGGGAGATCCCTCGCTGCGCTCGGGATGACAGAGACGCGTCACGACCGGCTCCCCAGGGTGCCGAGCGGGGTGCGGGCGCGGCCGCGACCCAGCACCCAGCCAAAGATCGGGTAGAGGAACAGCGAGACGATGTACTGGAAGAACAGCGGCTGCGGGTCGATGAACCGCCACGACAGCAGCGTCACCACGCACCAGGCCAAGGTCACCGCGACGGCCGACAGCAGGGCATAGCCCAGCCAGATGAACGTGAACGACACCGACACCAGGTACTTCTGGTTGCCCAGGATCACCTGGCGGATCAGCAGGAATTGCAGCGCCGACAAGCCGACCGGGGCGCCCACGCCGCCCTGCAGCAGGTCGTACAGCATGCCGAACACGAACAGCAGCCAAGCCGGCAGCGCCTCGGCGCGGAACAGGCAGAAATGATAGACCGCCATCAGCGGCAACAGCGGCGCCGCCGCCATGACGTCGGGCAGCCGGATCGGCGCCAGGGTGAGCAGGATCAGCAGCGCCACCAGCGCGCCGGGCAGCGCGGCATAGAGCGCGCGGTCGACCTGCTGAAGGAACTCGGCCACTTCAACGCGCCTTGTTGACCGGTACGGCCGGTCGCGGCGGGCCAGCCGGCGGCGCCGGTGGGCCGAAGGTCTCGGGTGGCGTCACCGCCGGGCCGGTCACCAGTCCGGTGATGCCGTAGTCGATGACCCGCACGAACTCCAGACGCACGACCTCGCCCAGCGGCTTGACGCGGATGCCGCCGTCGGTCGTCGAGGCGACGACGCCGACCGGGATGCCGACCGGGAAGCTGCCGCCGTGGCCCGAGGTGATGATCCGGTCGCCCGGCTGGATGCCCACCACCGACTGCGTCATCACCAGCTTGGGCAGGGGCGAGTTGTCGCCGGTGAGGATGGCGCGCTCGCGGGTGCGCTCGACCAGGACCGGCAGGCGGAAGCTGAGGTCCGACAGCAGCAGCACGCGCGACCAGCCTTCGCCGACCTCGGTGATGCGGCCGATCAGCCCCTCGCCGGTCACCACGGCCTGGCCGCTGGCGACGCCGGCACGGCGGCCGACATTGAGCAGCATGCTGCGTACGAAGGCGCTGCCGGAATCACCCACGACACGGGCCGTGATGAAGGTCGCCTGCGGTCCTTCCTTGAAATTGAGCAGGCCGCGCAGCTCGCCGTTCTCGACCTCCAGCCGCCGCGCCACGCTCTGCCAGGCCAGCAACCGGGCATTCTCCTCGCGCAGGCGGGCGTTCTCGGCCCGCAGGTCGGCGAGATCCTCGACCGTGGCGATGAAGTCGTTGATGGTGGCGACCGGCCGGGAGATGGCCTCCAGCAGCGGGGCCACGAGATCGAGCGCCGCGGCGCGCACGCGTTCGAGCACGACCGTGTCGGCCTTGCCGACCAACATCGTACCGGCCGCAGCCGCCACCAGCAGCGCCAACGAAAAACGCTGGACCAGGTGCCGTACCGATGCAGCCGTCTGCGCGACACTGTTGCGCAAAGCCATGGGTTCCCCCGACGTGCCGTCTTATCCTACGCTGACGACAGTCAAAACGCGACCCGTCGGCATCAATACATGCTGGATAGAACGCCGCGCAGACGCGTGATGTTTTCTACAGCGTGACCGGTGCCCAGCGCCACGCACAAGAGCGGATCCTCGGCCACCGACACCGGCAGGCCGGTGGCCTGGCGCAGCACCTTGTCGAGGTTGGTGAGCAGCGCCCCGCCGCCGGTCAGCACGATGCCCTTGTCGACGATATCGGCGGCCAGTTCCGGCGCGGTGTGCTCGAGCGCCACCTTGACCGCCTCGACGATGGCGCTGACCGGCTCGGCCAGGCTCTCGGCGATCTGCCGCTCGCTGATCACCAGCTCCTTGGGCACGCCGTTCATCAGGTCGCGGCCCTTGATCTCCAGGGTCCGGCCCTCGCCGTCTTCAGGCACCATGGCCGAGCCGATCTCCTTCTTGATGCGCTCGGAGGAAGATTCGCCCACCAGGAGGTTATGGTTGCGGCGGATATAGGCGATGATCGCCTCGTCCATCTTGTCGCCGCCGACTCGCACCGAGCGCGGATAGACGATACCGCCCAGCGAGAGGACGGCGACCTCGGTCGTGCCGCCGCCGATATCGACCACCATCGAGCCGGTCGGCTCGGTCACCGGCAGGCCGGCGCCGATGGCGGCCGCCATCGGCTCCTCGATCAGCCACACCTTGCGGGCGCCGGCATTCTCGGCCGACTCCTGGATGGCGCGGCGCTCGACCGCGGTCGAGCCCGACGGCACGCAGACCACGATCTGCGGGTGTGCGAACGAACGACGGTTATGCACTTTGCCGATGAAGTGCTTGATCATCTCCTCGGCGACCTCGAAATCGGCGATCACACCGTCGCGCAGCGGCCGGATGGCCTGGATGTTGCCGGGCGTGCGACCCAGCATCATCTTGGCTTCCTCGCCCACGGCCAGAACCTGCTTCTTGCCGGCGACGGTCTGCAGCGCCACCACGGACGGTTCATTGAGAACGACACCGCGGCCTTTGACGTAGACCAGCGTGTTCGCTGTGCCGAGATCGATACCCATATCGGCTGAAAACAGCCCCATCAGTCGCGAAAGCATGTGTGGCGCGATTCCTCAGGACGACGGCGGAGAAGCGAAGGCCCTGCAAGTTTTCGAGCGGGCCGACGGGACGAGCGCGGGTCGTCATAGACCGCCCGCCGGACGGCGGCAAGCATTGACCGTCCCGGTTTTATCCTGCACGGCGCGGGCTTGGTTTGTTCCCCTTCTTTCGGACCGCGG
>DATEIF010000173.1:0-8008 GCA_035279205.1 Vineibacter sp. | reverse complement strand
CGCTCAGCGTCTGGCGCACCAGGTGCACCGCGACATTGACGACGATCAGCCACAGCAGCGCGGGCGGCAGGTTGATCGCGCGCTCGTACGAGCCGCGTCCAGGGCCCTGGCGTCTTACGTCATCGAAAGGCATCGAAGACTCCCAACGCCCGCGACCCTATCAGCTTTTCTTGCCGCCCTGGCCAGCGCCCTGTCCACTCCCCTGGCCCATGGCACGCAGCCGCAGGCGCAGTGCATTGAGCTTGATGAAGCCCTCGGCGTCGCGCTGGTCGTAGGCGCCCTGGTCCTCCTCGAACGTGACGTGCTGCATGCTGTAAAGCGACTTGGGCGACTTGCGGCCGACCACGGTCGCGTTGCCCTTGTAGAGCTTCAGCCGCACGGTGCCGGTGACATTCTCCTGGCTGCGGTCGATCAGGGCCTGCAGCATCTCGCGCTCGGGCGAATACCAGAAGCCGTAGTAGATCAGCTCGGCATAGCGCGGCATCAACTCGTCCTTCAGGTGCGCCGCACCGCGGTCGAGCGTGATGCTCTCGATGCCGCGATGCGCGGCGTACAGGATCGTGCCGCCGGGCGTCTCGTAGACGCCGCGGCTCTTCATGCCCACGAAGCGGTTCTCGACCAGATCGAGCCGGCCGATGCCGTTGGCCTTGCCCAGCTCGTTGAGCTTGGTCAGCAGTGCCGCGGGCGACAGCGTCACGCCGTCGATCGCGACCGGATCACCCTTCTCGAAATCGATGGTGATGTAGGTTGCCTTGTCCGGCGCCGCTTCGGGCGAGATGGTGCGCTGATAGACCATCTCGTCGGGCTCCTGCCAGGGATCCTCCAGCACCTTCCCTTCGGACGACGAGTGCAGCAGGTTGGCATCGACCGAGAACGGCGCATCGCCGCGCTTGTCCTTGGCGATCGGAATCTGGTGCTTCTCGGCGAACTCGATCAGCTTCGTGCGGCTGGTCAGCTCCCATTCGCGCCACGGCGCGATGATCTTGATATCGGGCTTGAGCGCATAATACGTGAGCTCGTAGCGCACCTGGTCATTGCCCTTGCCGGTAGAGCCGTGGGAAACGGCGTCGGCGCCCAGCTGACGCGCGATCTCGATCTGGCGCTTGGCAATCAGCGGGCGAGCGATCGAGGTGCCCAGCAGGTACTGGCCCTCGTAGAGGGCGTTGGCACGGAACATCGGGAACACGAAGTCGCGCACGAACTCCTCGCGCACATCTTCGATGAAGATGTTCTGGGGCTTGATGCCCAGCATCTCAGCCTTCTTGCGCGCCGGTTCCAGCTCTTCACCCTGGCCGAGGTCGGCGGTGAAGGTGATCACCTCGCAGCCGTAGGTCGTCTGCAGCCATTTGAGGATCACCGACGTATCCAGACCGCCGGAATAGGCGAGCACGACTTTCTTGATGTCGCCCCGCTTGTGGGGGCCGGCGGACTGGACGGACACGGACATGACCTCTCGGGCGGTGATTTTGGGCCGCAAACGGATGCACCGGACCACGATGACGCGGGTCCGGCAAGGCGGCCGGAGTATAGGCGGCGGCCCAACCGGGGCAAGCGGCGAAATCCCGCACCAAATCAATGAGTTGCCGCCATGTCACAGATTTGGGGGCCGGCGCGTCTGGTGATTGTTGCAACCGGAGACCACCGTGACAACCGCAAACCCGACTGCCGTATCCCCTTCGGCGCCACCGCAGGCCCTGAGCGGGGGACGCCGCGTCGCACGCTGGATCATACCGACCCTGGTGGGGCTGAACGCCCTTGCCATGCTGCTTGCCGGGCCGACGTGGTACGCCACGACCCCGGGGGTCGACCAGACGGGGCCGTATAACGGGCATTTCGTGACCGATATCGGGATCGCCTTCGCGGCCACAGCCGTCAGCCTGCTGATGGGTTTCCTGCCCGTGCCGCATGCCCGGCTCTTTGCCCTGCCGGGCGCGATTTTCCTGATCGGACATGCGTTGGCCCATCTCGTCGGCATCACCCACCATGGACTACCCACCGCGGCAGCCATCGCCACCGAGATCATCGGCATCTACCTGCCGGCCTGGGTGGCATGGCGGATCATCCGGCCGGAGTTGCCGACTTTGGTGCTGTCCATACGCGCGCCTGCCGCGCTGATCGACGCCGGCATTCGCGCCGCCGAGCGCCGCCTGGGGGTGACGATGGACTATGCCCGCGACATCGCACGCACCTCGCCCGCCACCTTCGCCAGGCTGCAGCGTTTGAGCGCGCTCGCCAACCACGAGCGCCAGGGTGATCCGGCACCGTTCCACTTCGCCGGGCTGGGTGCCGCGATGCAGGACGATTGCGGTGAGTGCGTGCAGATCCATGTCAATCTTGCGCGTGCCGACGGCGTACGCGCCGACTGGCTGCGCGCGGCCCTGGCGGACAGGCTGGACGATCTGCCCGTGCCGCTGGCCGATGCATTCCGCCTGGGACGAGCGGTTGCCGCCGATGACCCGGCAATGGAAGAGTATCGTACCCGCCTGCAGCAGCACTACGGAGCCGCCATGGTGACGGCGCTCGCCTTCGAGATCGGCATGGCCCGGTTCTACCCCAGCTTGAAGCGCGGGCTGGGCGTGGCCCGCAGCTGCGCGCTGGTGAGCGTAAAGGTGGCCGATGGCTGAGTTGCACGAGGATCCCGTCGCCACATTCGAGGTCGAGCGCCCGCGCCTGCGGGCGCTGGCGTACCGCATGCTGGGGACGCTGGGCGACGCCGAGGACGCCGTGCAGGACACGTATCTGCGCTGGCATCGCGTCGACCGCAGCACGGTGCGCATCCCGCAAGCCTGGCTGGTCTCGGCCTGCACCCGCATCTGTATCGACCGTCTGCGCCGTGCCCGAACCGAGCGCGACGCCTATATCGGCCCATGGCTGCCCGAGCCGATGATCGTGGAGACCGAGGAGTCGCCGACGCTCGACGATACGCTGTCGCTGGCGTTCCTGGTGGTGCTGGAGCGATTGAGCCCGGCCGAACGTGCCGCTTGGCTGCTGCACGAGGCGTTCGACTACGACTACCGCGAGGTGGCCAGCGCCCTGGACAAGAGCGAGGACGCCTGCCGGCAGTTGGTGTCGCGGGCCAATCGCCATCTGAAGGCGGCACGCCCGCGTTTCGCGCCTGACCGGGCGCAGGCGGATGCCTTGGCCATGCGCTTCGCCAAGGCATCCCTCTCCGGTGACCGCGCGGCCTTGATGGAAATGCTGGCGCCCGATGCCGAGCTCTGGTCGGACGGCGGCGGCAAGGCCGTGGCTGCACTCAACGTCATCACGGGGGCCGATCGCGTGATGCGTTTCGTGATCGGCATCACACGCAAGCAGCCCCAGACGACGCACCGGATGCCGGCACGGATCAACGGCATGCCCAGCGTGATCGGCCATCTCCACGGCAGGGCACTCTTCACCCTGTCGCTCGACATCGTCGATGGCCGTATCGCCGGCATCTACATCGTGCGCAATCCGGACAAGCTGAAACACCTGCCCGCGCCGGCATAGGGCGGGTCAACGTATTGGCGGAATCGCCGGCAGCGACCGCGCGTCATCTCGCCACCACGTGCGGCGACGCTGTATAATCGTGGTCTCGATCGGAGTTGCGATGCCCACGATGCTCGACCGTGTCGCCTATGCGGCGGGCCAGACCGCCCGGGTCGGCTGGTTCCTGGCCCACTATGCCGCCGGCCGCCGTCAGCTCAAGCCGATGCCCCGGCCCGACTTTCCGGTCGGCCCTTTCCCCGACCGGCAGGAACTGTTGCGCGACATGCGTCACCTGTTCACCCGCGAGTGGGATGACATTGCCGCCGGCGTGTTCCCGGCGCCGCCCGTGCTGAACCCCGATCCCGTCGCCTGGCTGCGCCGCAGCGCCCTCTATTTTCGCGACCTGCCGCGAGTCGACGAACGCCGCCATGCCCGCGTCAACGACGAGCCGAACCACGATCCGGCGCACGCGCATCTGCCGCGCTACTACCGGCAGAATTTCCACTATCAGAGCGGTGGCTGGCTGACCGGCGAGTCAGCCGAGGTCTACGACATCCAGGTCGAGACCCTGTTCACCGGCGCCGCCGACGTGATGCGCCGCCGCGCCCTCAAGCCCATCGCGGCGTTCCTCGCCAGCCGGGACCAGCGCCAAGCATGCCTGCTCGACATCGGCACCGGCACGGGGCGGTTGCCCGGCTTCATCCACCATGCCTTTCCCGGCCTGCACATCATCGGTCTGGACCTCAGCCAGCCCTACCTGGAGCACGCCCGGCGGACGATCGGCGCGTCGCGCCGGTTGAAATGGATCGAAGGTGCGGCCGAGACCCTGCCCTTCGCCGACGCGAGCGTCGATATCGTCACCTCCGCCTTCCTGTTCCATGAGTTGCCCCGCAAGGTGCGCGCCGCGGTGGTCGCCGAAATGGCGCGCGTCCTGAAGCCGGGTGGCCGCGCCATCATTGTCGACTCCGCGCTCGAGAGCGACCGCCCGGAATGGAAAGGACTGTTTGATCTCTTTCCGTATTACTTCCACGAACCCTATTTCGCCGACTGGGTCACATCGGAACCCGACGCGCTTTTCGTGACCTGTGGCCTCACGCCGGTGGCGACGGAAATCGCCTTCCTGTCGCGCGTGATGGTGTTCGAGAAACACGTCTCGATTTGACGATCGTCATCCTGCGCGAAGCGAAGGATCTTGCGGTGTTGGTACCGGCGCCGTCGGCGCCGAGATTCCACCGGTGCCGACATTCTCTGAAGGGTCCTTCGCTTCGCTCGGACGACGGCGGCGGCTCATTCCAGCCGGCGATGAACCGCTCCAGGTCCTTCACCAACCGGCGCCATCTCCACGGGCACACCGCTCAGCACCGCATTGCCCGACAGCGGATCGCGCAAGCTGCCGTCGAACAGCGCGTTGAGGTTGGCGCCCGGCCGCTGGGCGGCCAGTGTCAGGCGGGCATCGCGTTTATCGTGTCCCCAACCGTGCGGCAGGCTGACGACACCGGGCATCATGTCATCGCTGATCTCGACCTGCGCCTCGATGGCGCGATTGCCGTTGACGATGCGTGCCACCCCGCCGCTGCGCAGCCCCAGGCGCGCGGCGTCCCGGGGATGGACCAGCGCCGTGCAGCGGAATGGTCCTTTGGCCAGGATCGGCAGGTTATGCATCCAGCTGTTGTTGGACCGCACCTGACGGCGACCGACGATCACCAGTTCAGGCACCGGCCGCGCAAGATCAGCCGCCGGCCGCGCCAAATCCTGCAGCAGCATCGGCGGCGCCAGCTCGATCTTGCCGGACGGCGTGCGCAGCAGATCAGGCAGACGGGGTGCCAACGGTCCCAGATCGATGCCGGCCGGCGTCGCCTTGAGCTTCGCCAGGTTGAGCCCGTCAGGCTTCATGCCGAACAGATCGCCGTACGGCCCGGCCCTCAGCGCCAGATCGATCTGCCGCTCCGGTCCCTGCAGATGCGACACCGCCCGCAGCACGGCCTCGGCCTGCGGACCCGCAATCCGGCGCACATCGTCGGCAACGATTTCGTCGTCGAGCTGCCGCACGTCGACCGCCGTGCCACGGCCCTGCACGATCGCGATCAGGCGCAGCAGGCTCTGCCATTCGGCGAGCTGGCCCGGCGGACGCGCGAACACGGCCGGGCTGAAGCGTGCCTGGTTGCGGTATGACAGCTGCGGGAAGGCGATGTCGTAGTGCACCTCCTCCAATGGCGAGGCGCCAGGCAGGATGACGTCGGCATGCCGCGTGGTCTCGTTGAGGTAGACGTCGAAGCTGACCATGAACTCGAGCCGGTCCAGCGCAGCCGCCAAGCGCGCACCGTTGGGCGCCGACAGGACGGGATTACCCGCGACCGAAATCAACGCGCGGATCTGGTTGTCGCCTGCCGTCTCGATTTCCTCGGCAAGGCAGGTGATGGGCAGCTCGCCGAAGACTTCCGGCGCACCCGACACACGGCTCTTCCAGCGGCCGGTGACGATGCCGCGACCGCTTCCCGGCTTGCCGGCGGCGTTGGCGGCAAAGGCCGGCGCCTTGGGAAACATCGCACCGCCTGGTTCATCGAGGTGGCCGGTGAGGACGTTCAGCACGTCGATCAGCCAGCTCACCAAGGTGCCATATTCCTGCGTGCACGTGCCGAGACGGCCGTAGACCGCGGCACGGTCCGTCGCGGCCAGCGTGCGTGCCAGCGCGCGAATCGTTGCCGCCGCAATCCCGCAGCGTGCCGCCACGCGCTCGGCGGAGAAAGCGCCGACCGCCGCCGCCAAGGCGTCGAGGCCGGCGACATGCGGCGCCAGCCGGCCCAGGCGTACCAGCTTCTCGTCGAACAGCGTATGCACCAGCCCCAGCAACAGGAACACGTCGGCGCCGGGGCGGATGAAGTGGTGCTCGTCGGCCAGGTCGGCTGTTTCGGTGCGGCGAGGATCGACCACGACGATGCGGCCACCGCGGGCCCGCAGGGCTTTCGCCTTGCCGCGGAAATCCGGCACCGTCCACAAACTGCCGTTCGATACGACGGGATTGGCACCCAGGATCAGCAGAAAGTCGCTGCGTTCGATATCCGGCACCGGGATGGAGAGCCAATGGCCGAACATCAGGCCCGACGAGAGCTGCTTGGGCATCTGGTCGAGCGTCGAAGCGCTGTACATGTTCTGCGTGCCCAGCGCCTTGGCCAGGCGCGGGAAGTACAGCATCAGGCCGACCTGGTGCACCGTGGGGTTGCCGATCACCAGCGCCGCGGCATTGCGGCCATGCTCGGCCATGATCGGCGGCAACCGGCGCTCGATCTCGGCGAAGGCGTCATCCCAGCTTGCCTCGACGAAGCGCCCGTTGCGCTTGATCAACGGCACACGCAGTCGATCCGGATCCTCGTGCAGGTCCTTCAACGCCGCGCCCTTGGGACAGATGTAGCCGCCGCTGAAGACGTCGGCGTCGTGACCGCGGACCGACGTAACCTTGCCGTCGGCGATCCGCAGCTCCAGACCGCAGCAGGCTTCACAGACCGGACAGATTCGATGGGCGATGGTCTCCGTGACAGCGGTCATGCGCGATCTCCTTCGATGAGATGGAGACAGCATGCCCTCGGGCGCGCGCGAATGCGATTACGTCGAGGGTTATCACCGCATGATGATGTCCGATTACCGCCGAGAGAATTGAGCAGCGGCAGCAGACCACCGATGTTGGCACCAGACGCCGCAATCACCCCGAGCAACGCGGACGTCCCACATCGATGGAGCCTGACATGAGCAATCACGTTGACCTGGTCGATCGCTACATCGCCATCTGGAACGAGACGGATGCCGATCGCCGCCGTGCGCTCATCGCGCGCACATGGACCGAGAACGCGAGCTACCTCGATCCGCTGATGCAGAGCGACGGCCACACCGGCATCGACACCATGATCGCCGGCGTGCAGACCAAGTTCCCCGGTCATCGCTTCAGCCTGACGGGCAAGGTCGATGCCTACCAGGATCGCGTCCGCTTCTCCTGGGCCCTCGCGCCCGAGGGCGGACCGGCGCTCGTGAAGGGCACGGACTTCGCCGTCATCGAGGAAGGACGTTTGCAGGCCGTGACCGGTTTTCTGGATCAGGTGCCGTCATAGAGGTGCGGTAGACCCGAACGTGGCAAGGCGGATCGACGATCCGCCTTGCCTGCTTATGACCGATCGATTCAAACACCACCCAGATCGGCCGAAATACCGCGATAGAGCTGCTGCGCGAACTCGGCCTGGCTCGTGCCGGTAACTTGACGCTGATAGCGCCTTACCCACACCAAACGAACAGGGATCGGCGGTATCGGGCGCCGCTCGACGATCACGCGGCCGACCTCGCCCCAACTGAAGCCACTCATGCCCTGCGAGACCAGGATACGCGTTCCGTCCGACAGGGTCTCGACGCTGTCGATCGTCACGCCGAGCTGATTCAGCATCGACAGTGTCGAGGCCAGGACGCGATCGTAAGGCGCATCGAATGCCGCCATGACACCGCTGTTGGGCGATACATAACGGATATCGTCTGTTGTCAGGCAGGCAGACAGACCACC
>DATEIF010000172.1:0-3883 GCA_035279205.1 Vineibacter sp. | reverse complement strand
CTCTGCTTCCGCCTCCGCTTGACGCGCCGCAGCCTCGGCTTGCGCCGCGGCGGTGCGCCTGGCCTCGGCGTCGGCCTGTTCCTGGGCGCGACGCCGCGCCGCATCCGCCTCGGCCTGAGCACGGCGGCTCGCTTCGGCGGCGGCCGGCGTGCCTGACGGTGCGCGCAGCCGATCCGCTGCCGGCGTGACGATCGGCGGCGCGGTCGGCGAGGGCGGCAAAGCGACGTAGTATCCTGCAACGCCGGCCGGGATGGTGGCGAAAGCCAGCGTCGCCGTCAGCGCGATCTTCCAGCGTTCCCAGGGACGGCTGCCCCGGGGTGCGGCTGCCGCCGCCGGCCTGCCGTTAGGAGCGAGGGCGCTGGGGCGTGCCAGCGGATCAGCATGAACGGGCGCCACCTGACCCGCGGTCGCGGTCTTCGGCACGGACGGGACGGCAGGTGGGCGTTTGAGTGCCGCTCCTGGTGGGGCGGCGGTAGCGGGGCCCGCGGCGGCCACGGCGTCGGCGATGGCGCGCAGCGACGCTGCCATCGCCGCGTCAGTTACGACTGATGACGAAGGCACCGCCGTCGTTGCCGGCGCGACGGTGCGCGGGCCTGCATCGGCAAGCGGCGGCGGTGCGGGCGATGCATAGTCGAACACCAGCGTTGTCGCCTGCATGGGCACGCTGACGAAGAGCGGTGCATCCGGCGACGCGGACGGGCGATCGCCCATCGCCGCGGGCAGCTCGGCCAGCGGCGGCGCAACCGGGATGCTGTCGACCGTCGGCACAGGCGTTGCCGCAGGCGGGTTGGTGGACAGCGGTGCTGCCGGTCTTGCGCGGACGCTGTCGAGCGATGCCGTGGGCGTTTCGCTCTGGTCATGGACGTGTGCCCGAACCGCCGGCGGCGCAACCGGCGCGCTGTCGACCATCGGCGCTGGCGTTGTTGCAGGCGGGCTGGTGGACGGCAGCGCTGCCGGTGTTGCGCGGACGCTGTCGAGCGATGCCGCGAGCGTTTCGCCCCGGTTGTGGATGTGTGCGGATACCGCCGGTGGTGCAACCGGCGTGCTGTCGACTATTGGCGCGGGCGGTGCTGCCGGTGTGGCGCGGACGCTGTCGAGCGACGCTGCGAGCGTTTGCGCCCGGTCGTGGGGGTGTGCCGGCGCCATCGGCGTGCTGTCGCCCATCGGCGCGGGCGTTGCCGCAGGCGGGCTGGTGAACGGCGGTGTTGCCGGTGTTACGTGGACGCTGCCGCGCGGCACTGCGAGCGTTTCCACCGGGCTGTGGACGCGTGGCGGCACGCTGGGCGGCACGACGGCGCTCGCGGTCGGGGGCGCGAACGGCGGTGCGAATGCCAGGACAGGGAACGCATCGAGCGGCGCCGTCGGCCGTGGTGGTTGTGACGGCATGCCGGCGGGCGACGTCGCTGCCGACCGCAAAGGCATGCCGACGCCGACGGCCGCGAGCGCCTCGTCCAGCATTGGCCGCCATGCCGCGATCGACGCCGGCCGCTCGGCCGGTTCCAATGCCAGGCCGGCCTGGATGGCCGACAGCAGGCGCGGACCGTGCGCCTTGGCGGCCTTGCGCGGCACAGCCGCGAGCCGCTCGGCCGGCCGCTTGATCGCCGGCGGCGGTGCGATGCCGCCGATGCACTCGTAGAGCGTGGCAGCCAGTCCATAGACGTCGGTGAATGGGCCGACGGCGCGGAACGTCGATTGCTCGATGGCGGTATAGGCCGTCGCCGGCATCGCCGAACTCGACGGCAGCCGCGCCGCCAGCGCCGCACGTGCACCACCGAAGTCAAACAGTCGCGCAAAGCCTTGATCGTCCAGCGCGATGTTGGTCGGCTTGATATCGAGGTGCAACACGCCGGCGGCATGCGCCTGCGCCAGGCCATCCAGCAACGGCACCAGCAGCCGGGCCAACCGGTCGGGCGCCAGCGGCCCTTCGCGCATCAGCCACGACGCCAGCGTTTCACGCGCCGGCAGCGCCGTGACGATGTACGCTGTGCCGTTGGCTTCCAGGGCGTCATCGACGCCCACGATACCGGGCGTCGCCGCCGCCGCGAGCGCCGCCAGCGCGCGCGCTTCGTCCACGAAGCGGTCACGTCCCCAGACGAAGTCATCGACATGCTGAAGCTGGCGCGGCAACACGCTGAGATCGCTGCGGCGCGCCGCGATATCGACCGGCAAGTATTCCTTCAGCGCAACGTCGCGCCCGCATGCCGTGTCGCGCGCACGATAGGTGATGCCGGCGCGGCCAAGACGCAGGACTTTGCTCACCTGGTAGCGGCCGACGCGCGCACCAGGTGTCAATGTCTGTGGCGGAGTACGGTTGGGTGTGCGCTTGGGCGATACGATAGATGGCTGGTCGCTGGCCATGACTTCCCCCAGAAACGCAGCCATACGCGATGTCCATTAGCACCAAGACCATGTTGCGCGCACGTGATCTTACCGTGGTCTATCGACACGGCACCCGTCGCTTCATCCTCGACATGCCGCGTCCTCGCCTCACGTCTTAGAAGCAGAGATGTGGCAGCACTTGCCGCTCGTCGTCGTTCTTGAGGTAGAGTCTTAGGACGAAGTGGAAACTGAATTACTCTACCTCTCAAGAATTGTTGATACGCGAGCGTGGCAGTAGTCCAGTTGATGCCAGCCCCTGTACTTTGTGCTTGCTTGCTGCGAAGGCTGAGCGCAATGTGAGCATCTTCTCACGTTCGCGTCATCTTTGTAAGCGTTTGACGTTCAGCACCACGCGCGTGCGCACCGGGGGAGCCGAATAGGTCGGGCCGTGCGCGTGTTTATGATCCTGCAATGATGCTTGTGTAGGGTCCAGGTGTTGTTGCCGTGCGGCCAACACCAGGGCTCAGTAGTTTGCATAAGAAGTGTGCATGCCTGCGCCTTGGCACACCGTGTGCGTACCAACTTAGTACTGCGATCATATCGGGGACTGCAATGACGACGCCGGTGACGGGGACTGTGTGTCGTGGCCGAAGCAACGCCGAACGGACGCGCGTTGTGCTTGTCGATGATGATGATGCGTATCGCAGCGTCATCACCGCCAAACTCGCCCACCATGGCATCGAGGCTATCGGCTTTGCCAATGGCCACGACGTGCTCGATTACTTTGCCAGCGACGGTAGCGGAGACGTAATCGCGTTGGACTGGACGCTGCCCGACGTGTCGGGGATCGACCTGCTGGCGCGGCTGCGTCATCGCGGCGTGCGCTTGCCGCTCGTCTTTCTGACCATTAATGCGTCCGTCAGGCGCGAACGGCTGGCGCTTGCGCGCGGGGCCGTGGACTTCATCGGCAAATCGCGCGGTGTGGCGATCCTGGCGCAGCGCTTCCATCGCATCGTCCTGCTGGCCCGGCGCGTACCGGAGGCTCCAGCCGAGGAGACCATCCGGTGCGGCGCGCTGCTTCTGCGGCCGCACATCTGCCGTGCCTACTGGAAGAACATCGACATCAACCTGACCTTGAGCGAATTCAAGGTCGTGCAGTTGTTGACGTCGAAAATGGATGAATACGTCTCACCACGCGAGATCTACGACTGCATGCACTATGCCGGCTTTATTGGCGGCACCGGCGAAGAGGGCTACCGCACCAATGTGCGCTCGGCGATGCGGCGCATTCGGCGCAAGTTCCATGCGCTGGATCCGGGGTTCGACATGATTTCGACCTTGCCGATCCGGGGATATCAGTGGAGCAGCAGCGCCTTGGCCGACCTGGCGAAAGAAAGGGTTGAAGCAGAGCGGCGCCAGCGCCTCGAGCGTCCCAGGTTGCGGCCGGCCGACAGCATCATACCCATCGCAGCGGCCGAGTGATTCGCCGCCTTCGGGCGTGAGACGGCGTCACGAGAACGCCGGCATCTCGGGATCCATCGGGATCATGAGCGGTTTGCCGGCG
>DATEIF010000171.1:0-2126 GCA_035279205.1 Vineibacter sp. | reverse complement strand
GCACCGATGCGGGCGGGACGCCCGCGCTCCCAGGCTACCCCGTACGGCCGACGCTGCCGGCCGAATCGCGCGACAGCCAGTTGGCGATGCCGATCAGCACGGCGAGCAGCAGCGTCTGCACCAGGCTGAACGCCGCGGTCTTGCCGGTGTTGCCGCCCTCGTAATAGTCCAGCAGCAGGACAGCCATCACCATGGTGTCGCTGGTGTAGAGGAACAGCGACGAGCCCAGCTCGCGGATGGCCAGCACGAACAGCAGGGTCATCGCCGCGATGACACCGGGGCTGGCCAATGGCAGCACGATGGTGCGGATGGTGCCCAGCAGACTCTTGCCGCAGATCCAGGCCGCCTCCTCCAGCTCCTTGTGGATCTGCAGGAAGGACGTCGACAACGCCTTCACGGTGTCGGGCATGAAGCGCGCCACGAAGGCCAGCGCCAGGATCCAGATCGTGCCGTAAAGCCCGCCCGGCAGGCCGATCCAGGCCCACAGGTAGGCGACGCCGATCACCAGGCCGGGGATCGCCACCGGCAGGGTCGACAGCACGTCGATGCTGCCGCGGCCCGCCACCCGTGTGCGGTGGATCGTGTAGCCAATGGCAAACGCCAGCACGCCGCCGATCAGCGCCGTCACGACACCGACTTCCATGGTGTTGATGATCGACCGCATGGTCAGCGGGTTGTCGAACACGCTGTCAAAGTGCGCCATCGAGTACTGCTTCAGGTCGAACAGGCTGGCGGCATCGCGGATGAACAGGAACTTGCGAAACGCCGCCACGACCAGCGCCAGGGTCGGCAGCACGACGACCACGAACAGGTAGACGAACGCCAGGCCCAAGGTCAGCCAGCGCCAGGCGCCGAGGTTGAGGCTGCGCGGCCGGAACGCCTTGCCGGCGACAGTGGCGTAGCTGCGCCCCGACAGCACGCGCTGCTGCAGGATGACGAGCCCGGCCGTCACCACCATCAGGATGATCGCGACCGCGGCCGCCGTGTTGTAAAGCGGCGGGTTCCACGCCGTGAGCTTGAAGATGTAGGTGGTCAGCACGGAGATGTTGGCCGGCGCCCCCAGCACCGCCGGGATGCCGTAGATGCCCAGCATCACCACGAACGACAGCAGCATGCCCGAGATGATCGCCGGCGCGATCAGCGGAAACGTGACGGTAAAGAGCGTGCGGAACGCGCTGGCGCCGGCGACCTCCGAGGCTTCCTCGAGGCTGGGGTCCATGTTGCGCAGCGCCGAGGCGGTGAACATGTAGACATAGGGCGCGTAGTACATGCCGAAGACGATGATCAGGCCGCTCATGGAGTAGAGGTCGACGCGCCAGTCGAGCCCGGCCCAGCGGAACATCGTGTTGATCAGTCCGGTCTTGGGCGATCCCAGGATGGACCACGCCACCGCCGCCACCAGCGGCGGCACGAACAGCGGGATCATGCTGACGGCGGCGATGAAGCCTTTCCACGGCGTGTTGGTGCGCACCACGATCCAGGAAAACGTCAGCCCGATGACGACGGCCAGCGCCGTGCCGCCGGTACAGGCGATCAACGAGTTGAACAGCGCCGCATGCACGTTCTCGTTGGCGAGCACCGTAACGAAATTGTCGAGCGACAGATTGAAGGCGCCGAAGCCGTTGACGACCGGATTGGTATCGGTGAGCGCGCCCAGCAGCAGCATCGCCACCGGGTAGATCACGAGGAAGCTCAACACGCACAGCAGCAGCGTCACCCAACCGCCGCTCGCAAAGCGCGTAAGGGCGAGGCTGCGCGTCGCCCGTTCGGCCGGCGGTGAGATCGCGTCAGCCGTCAAGGCGCACCACGCCTGACTTATGCATTCGACATACCGACACTACTCCCGTCGACGTTTCGCTACCCCGGGGAACTTTATCGTTCGTTGCCACGATCATCTGACGTGAATCGGCTCGGCGTCAACCAAGTCGGTAGCGGAAATTGCCGGAACCCGACCAGCGTCATCCCGAGCGCAGCGAGGGATCTCCTGCGGAGGACGCACGACACCCCATGCCGCAGGAGATCCCTCGCTGCGCTCGGGATGACGGCATGGCTGCGCGTCAGAGTCGGTAGCGGAAATTGCCGGAATGCCTGCCCGCCCGGGAGCGCGGGCGTCTCGCCCGCTCATG
>DATEIF010000170.1:0-4325 GCA_035279205.1 Vineibacter sp. | reverse complement strand
CGTGGCTCCGACGTGCCCGTGCGCCGCCGCGCGCGGGGCGCGGTGCCGGCCGCTTCGCGCAGGGCCTGGTCGATCAGCGCATCGAGCATCCAGCGCGCGATCTCCTCGACCTCGCGGTCGCTGGCGTCCCAGATGTCCTTGAGCACGACATAGGGCTCGATGCCGTAGACGATCGACAGCGCCTTCACCAACTGGTCGAAGCGGCGCTGTCCCAGCACGGCGCGCAGCGGCGCCGCGGCGCGCCGCAGGAGGTCGCGCCGGAAGCCGCGGCGATAGCGCGGCTCCTCGAGCAGCCCGACCCGCTCCAGCGACTCGTGCTCCAGCGACAGCTGCAGGGCTGCGCGCATGTGCGGCTCGAACTCCTTGAAGCGCGGGAAGGTCTGGGTGAACAGCTCGCGCACGCGTTCCTGCCCGTCGCGGGCGCGCGTCTCGTAGCGGCGCACCGGGCCCAGGCTCTCGGCCACCACCGCGGCGATGACGGTGCTGCGGTTGGGGAAGTAGCGATAGGCGGTGGCGCGCGAGACACCGGCACTGAGCGCAACCTCGGCCACCGACGGCGTGCGGCCGCGGCGCACCAGCTGCATGGCCGCCGTCAGCAGCAGGCGATGCGTGCGCGCGCGGGCGCCGTTGTCGTCGGGCGGCGGCTGGGTGAGCGTGCGGCGTGCGCGTGCGGGCATGGCTTCCTTGACAGGCCTGAACCCCGGCCCTAGCCTTTCCTCAATCCGTGAGACGCGTGTCTCACCAACTAGCAGCAAGATGGGATCTTGGCCATCGCCAAGGTCGGGCAAGGGTGGAAACGTGATGATCGCCCGCCGGTGGAGCGGGCGGGGCGGGTGCAGCCATGGCCAACGTGCTGTTCACCAACGTGCGCATCCTCGACGGCTCGGGCGCGCAGCCCTTCGCCGGCGAGGTGCTGGTGCAGGGCAACCGCATCGCACGGCTGGCGCGCGCCAGCCGTTCGCTGCCGACAGCAGGCATCACCGTCGTCGATGGCGCCGGCGCCACGCTGATGCCCGGCATGGTTGAGGCGCACACGCATTTCTCCTGGAACGACCAGCCCAGCCTCACCGCCATCCAGCGCATGCCGACCGAAGAGCACATCCTGTGGTGCGCCCACATCGCGCGGCGCTACCTCGATATGGGCTTCACGTCGTGCCTGGGCGCCGCCACCGCCAAGCCGCGGCTGGATGTGGTGATCCGCAACGCCATCGAGTCCGGCCTGATCGCGGGCCCGCGCTATCTCGCCGCCAGCCAGGAGATCACCGTGCCGGGCGGGCTAGGCGACGAGACCCTGCCGCACCTGCCGTTCCCCGAGTTCAGCTTCGGTGCCGTGGTCAACGGCCCGGAGGAGATGCGCCGCACCGTGCGCATGTTCCTGAAATACGGCGTCGACACCATCAAGCTCAACCTGTCGGGCGAGTACATCGCGGGCATCACGGCCGAGTTCACGCCGATGTCGGACGGCGAGATCGCCATGGCGGTCGCCGAAGCCAAGCGTCGCGGCAAGCGGGTGGCGGCGCACGCGCGCTCCTGCGAGTCGGTGAAGCAGTGCGTGCGGCACGGCATCGAGATCATCTTCCACGCCAGCTTCGCCGACGAGGAGGCGCTCGACATGCTGGAGGCGGCCCGGGATCGCCATTTCGTGGCGCCCGGCATCGCCTGGCTGGTCAACACGTCGTACCACGCCGCCGAATGGGGCATCACGCCCGAGATCGCCGCCGGCATGGGCTATCACCGCGAGCTCGAGATCGCCTGCGAGACGCTGAAGAAAATGCACCGCCGCGGCATCCGCATCCTGCCCGGCGGCGACTACGGCTTCGCCTGGATCAAGCACGGCACCAACGCCAAGGATCTTGAATACTTCGTGAAGTACCTCGGCTTCACTCCGATGGAGGCGCTGGTGGCGGCCACGCGCCATGGCGGCGAGATCATGATGCGCGGCCGCGAGCTGGGACAGGTGAAGGAGGGCTATCTCGCCGACCTGCTGCTGGTCGACGGCGATCCGCTGCGCGACATCACCGTGCTGCAGGACGCCAAGCGCCTGCTCGCGGTCATGAAGGACGGCCGGTTCGTGAAGGAACCCGAGATCGCCGGCCAAAGCCGTCGGCTCTCGGTGGCGTAGGCACATGCGCGACGCAACCCGATATCTCCCTTCCCCCGGAGGGGGAAGGTGCCCCGAAGGGGCGGAAGGGGGATGTTCGAACACATTCGACGTTGCTGCCCGGCACTGCGTCTATTTCGACATCCCCCTTCCGGCGCTTCGCGCCACCTTCCCCCTCCGGGGGAAGGCAGGGATGCAGCGGCCATCCCCATGACCACCCAGTTCGTCGAGCGGATCGCGGTCGAGGTCGAGGGGGCGGGCGACGACGTGCTGTTGATCCATGGCCTGGGCGGCACGTCCAACGTGTGGATGCCGCTGATGCCGCTGCTTTCACGGCATCGCACCGTGCGCCCGGATCTGCCGGGCTCGGGCCGTTCGGCGCGCGTCGAGGGGCCGCTCTCCATCGACGGCTTCGTGCAGGCAATGCAGCGCGTCTGTGCCACGCTGAATGTCGAGCGCGCGCATGTGATCGGCCATTCCATGGGCACGATCGTGGCCTTCCATCTCGCCGCCGCCGTGCCGGGGCTGGTGCGCAGCCTGGCGCTGTTCGGCCCGCTGCTGGCGCCGCCCGACGTCGCCCGTCCCGGTCTTGCGGCGCGCGGCGAGAAGGCACGCAGCGAGGGTCCCGCCGGCATGCAGGCGATCGCCGATGCCATCGTGCAGGGCGCCACCTCGGGCGAGACCCGGGCGCGCCATCCGGCCGCGGTGGCGATGGTGCGCGAATCGGTGATGCGCCAGTGCCCGAATGGTTACGCGCGGTCCTGTGATGCGCTTGCCCAGGCGCAGCCCGCCGATGCCGCGTCCATCGCCTGTCCGACCTTGATGGTGACCGGCGACGAGGACGCCATCGCACCGGCGCAGGCCGTGCGCCAGATCGGCGAGCGCATCCCAGGCGCCCGGGTGGAGATCCTGCCGCGCTGCGGCCACTGGACCACGATCGAGAAGCCGGCCGAGTGCACCGACGCGCTGCGGCGGTTTTATGCGAGGCGGATGTGAGTCGAGGGAAGGTAAATCACCGAATCTTCCCTCCCCCAGCGAAGCTGGGGGAGGTGGCCGAAGGCCGGAGGGGGAGCCCGCGTGGTCTCTGTAACAGAGACCACGTCGGGTCCCCTCCGCCCCTTCGGGGCACCTCCCCACTGCGTGGCGAGGTGAAGATGAAAGGGAGCGAGCGATGACGAACGTGCTGTTCACCAACGTGCGCATCATCGACGGTTCGGGCGCACAGCCCTTCGCCGGCGAGGTCCTGGTCCAGGGCAACCGCATCCTGCGCGTCGGCCGCGGCGCGCGCGCCATTCCCGCCGTCGGCGCCACCGTGATCGATGGTGCCGGCGCCACCCTGATGCCCGGCATGTGCGAGGCCCACACGCACTTCTCGTGGAACGACTCGGCCACGCTTGAGGGCATCCAGCGCATGCCGCTGGAGGAGCATGTGCTGTGGTCGGCCGACGTGGCGCGCCGCTACCTGCAGGCCGGCTTCACATCCTGCGTCGGCGCTGCCTGCGCCAAGCCGCGGCTGGACGTGGTGACGCGCAACGCCATCAACGAAGGCCTGATCCCGGGCCCGCGTTACATCGCCGCCAGCCAGGAGATCACGGTGGCCGGCGCCCTGGGCGACGAGACCCTGCCGCACCTGCCGTTCCCCGAGTTCAGCTTCGGCGTCGTGGTGAGCGGCCCAGAGGAGATGCGCCGCGCCGTGCGCATGTTCCTGAAATACGGCGTCGACACCATCAAGCTCAACCTGTCGGGCGACAACTTCGTGCCCGGCGCGCCGGCCGAGACGACGTGGATGAGCGACGAGGAGGTCGCCATCGCCGTCAAGGAAGCCAGGATGCGCGGCAAGCGCGTGTCGGCGCACGCGCGCTCCTGCGAGTCGATCAAGCAGGCCGTGCGCCATGGCGTCGAGATCATCTACCACGCGAGCTTCACCGACGAGGAGGCGCTCGACCTGCTGGAGTCCCGGAAGGACCGCGTCTTCGTGGCGCCGGGCATCGGCATCCTGATCGCCATGCTGGAGCACGCAGCACCGTTCGGCATCACGCGCCAGAAGGCGATCGACATGGGCTACGAGATCGAGCTCGCCGCTGCCGCCGAGTCGCTGAAGAAGATGCACAAGCGCGGCATCCGCGTGCTGCCCGGCGGCGACTACGGCTTCGCCTTCACGCCGCACTGCGAGAACGCGCGCGATCTCGAGTACTTCGTGAAGTATCTCGGCTTCACGCCGATG
>DATEIF010000169.1:0-12531 GCA_035279205.1 Vineibacter sp. | reverse complement strand
GCGGCGCCAGCCGCGGCGATGGAGCGGATGGCGGCAAGAATTCCCGGTGCCCGCTATGTCTGTCTGGCGGGCGCCGGCCATCTGCCCAACCTGGAAACGCCCGCGGCTTTCGATGCCGCTGTGATCGATTTCCTGCGCGATCTACCATCCCCCACCGCGGCCTGAGCGGAGTCGGCTGATGCCTGCACCTGATAGCGACGCACACGACACCGACGCACCGATGTTCGCACCGGATGCGTTCCGGCTCTCGGCGGTGCAGGCCGAGCTGATCGCCAAGGCACGCCGCTTCGGCAAGCGCGTGCTGGCGCCGCGCGCGGCCCGGCATGACCGCGAAGCGACATTCCCGATCGAGAACTTCCGCGACATGCACGGCGAGGGACTGCTCGCGATCTGCGTCCCCAAGGAAGACGGCGGCCTGGGCGCGGACTACCAGACCTACTGCCTCGCCGCGGCCGAGCTTGGCCGTTACTGTGGCGCCACTGCGCTGTCGTGGAACATGCATGTGGCCTCGACATTGTGGCCCGGCGCGCTCGCCGACGAGCTGCCGATGAGCGCCGAGGATCGCGCCACCCATGAGCGGCGCCGCCGCCTGCACTATCGGCGCATCGTGGCGGACGGCGCGCTCTACGCGCAGCCGTTCTCGGAGGAAGGCGGCGCGGCGGCGGCCGGCAGCGTCGCGTTCGGAACCGAGGCGCGGCCGGTGGAAGGCGGCTTCCTCGTCAACGGCAAGAAGATCTTCGCCTCGCTCTCGGGGTCGGCGGACTACTACGGCATCCTGTGCACGGCGCGGGCCGAGGGTGAAAGCGCGAGCCGGCGCAACACGCTCTTTCTCGCCATCCCGGCCCGGGCGCCGGGTGTCGAGGTCACCGGCGACTGGGATCCGCTGGGCATGCGCGGCACCGTCTCGCGCACGTTGCTGTTCAAGGACGTGTTCGTGCCGGAAGACGAGATGCTGATGCCGCGCGGGGTCTACTTCCAGGCGGCGACGCGCTGGCCACACATGTTCCTGACCTTGACGCCGACCTATGTCGGGTTGGCGCAGGCAGCGTTCGATTTCACGGTCGCCTATCTGCGCGGCGAGGTCCCGGGAGCGCCGCCGGTCAAGCGCCGGATGTTTCCGCCCAAGCAGTTCGCGGTTGCTTCCATGTCCGTTCTGCTGGAGCAGACCAAGACGCTGTGGTTCCAGGCGGTCAGCGAAGCGCGCGCCAACCCGACTCGGGAGCAGGTGCTGCGCGCCTATGCGGCGCAGCACACTGTGATGGAGAACGCCAACGCGATTGCCACCACGGCTATTCGGACCTGCGGCGGGCATGCCATGCTGAAGCGCTTTCCCCTGGAGCGCATCTATCGTGACAGCCGTTGCGGTGCGGTCATGTTGCCATGGACAGCGGAGATCTGCCTCGAGCGCATCGGGCGCGAGACGTTGTACAAGCCGGGTGAGACGGACGATTGATGGTCGCGGTAGGCGGCGGGAAGGCGGGCTGATGGATCTCTCCGATCTCATCGATCGCAATGCGGCCTTCATGCCGGACAAGGCGGCGATTCGCTTTGCAGGCCGCACGCTGAGCTATGCCGGCTTTGCCGATCGCATCGCAGCGTGCGCACGCGGATTGAAATCACGCCTGGGTGTCGGCCGCGGCGATCGGGTGGCGATCCTGGCAGCCAATCATCCCGACTATCTTGTCCTGCTCTATGCCTGCGCTCGCCTCGGCGCCATGCTGGTGCCGCTCAACTGGCGCCTGGCCGTGGCGGAGCAGGTGTTCATCCTGTCCGATGCCGGCGTTAAGGTGCTGGTTGTCGAGGAAGCTTTCGCCGCCGTGATGGGGCCGCTGGTGCAGGCGCTGCCCGACGTGCGCGTCGTCGGCATTGATTTCCAGCCCCAGGATGGATCGCTGGAGCAGGTGTTGGACCCGGGCCGCGGCGAGGACCGCAATCCGCACGTCGATATCGCGTGCCCGCTGCTGATCGTCTACACCTCGGGCACCACGGGACAGCCCAAAGGCGCCGTTCTGAGCCAGGAGGCGCTGATCTGGAACGCAGCCATGAGCCAGCATGCGCACGGGCTCACCGCCGCCGACCATGTGCTGACCGCCCTGCCGCTGTTTCACGTCGGCGGGCTCAACATCCAGACCACGCCGGCGCTGCAGGTCGGCGCCACCGTGACCCTGCATGCGCGCTTTGCGCCAGACACGACATTGGCCGCACTCACCGAGGATGCGCCGACGCTGTTCGTCCTCGTGCCGGCCATGATTCAGGCGCTGATCGCCCACCCAAGCTGGCAGGATACCAGTCTTGCGAGCCTGCGTGCGGTGACGACCGGATCGACGATCGTGCCCCAGCCCCTGATCGATGCCATTACGGCGCGTGGCATTCCGGTCCTGCAGGTCTACGGGTCGACCGAGACCTGCCCAATCGCGATCTACACCCGGCTCGGCGGTGATACCGGTCGTGGCAACTCGACCGGACTGCCGGGTCTTTACTGCGAGGCGCGCGTCGTCGGCGATGATGGCCGCGAAGTACCGCATGGCGTGGCCGGCGAAGTGGTGGTGCGCGGGCCCAACGTGCTTCAGGAATACTGGGGCAATGCAGCCGCCACCAGCGAGGCGCTGCGCGACGGCTGGTACTACACCGGCGACGTCGCGACGCGCGATGCCGACGGCTACTTCCACATCCATGACCGCAAGAAGAACATGATCATCTCCGGCGGCGAGAACATCTATCCGGCTGAGGTCGAACGTGTGCTGGGCGATCATCCGGCCGTTGCGGAGGCCGCGGTGATCGGCCGTCCCGATCCGAAATGGCAAGAGGTGCCGGTCGCCTATGTCGTGCTGCGCCCGGACGCCTCTGTCGATGCCGCTGGGCTGGCGCGGTATGTCGGCGAGCATCTCGCGCGGTTCAAGATCCCGCGCGACTTCGTTTTTGTCGACGATCTGCCGCACACGGCGTTGGGCAAGGTGCAGCATTTCCGACTCAAGGAGATCGTGCGCGAGGCGGCGCCGGCGACGGGGGTGGCGTAATGCGCATTGCTGTGCTGGGTGGCGGTAACGGCTCGTTCGCGGCGGCGGGTGATCTTGCCATGGCGGGCCACGAGGTCCGCCTGTGGCGCCGCGATGCAGCGGCCGTGGCGGCGCATCGCGATGTCGGCAGCCGGATCCTGGTGAAGGATTTCAACGGGCGGCATGACGTTGCCATCCCGCTCGTCACCACCGACATCGCCGCCGCTGTTCAGGGCGCAGCGCTGATCCTGTGTCCGGCGCCGGCGATGGCGCAGACGGATATCGCCCGGGTGCTGGCGCCACATCTGGCCGACGGCCAGGTCGTGTTCCTGCCGCCCGGGACCTTCGGTTCGATGGTTTTCGCCCAGGCGGCGCGCGCCGCCGGCAACGGCGCCGACGTCGCCTTCGCCGAGACCGGCACGTTGCCATGGCTCACCCGCAAGCACGGTCCGTTCGAGGTCGCCATCACCGTGCGCGCCAAACGCCTGCCCACGGGCGTGTTCCCGCTCACCCGCAAGGACCACGCGCTGCAGGTGATCGCGAAGGCCTTCCCGAATGTGATCGAGGACTGTGGTGATGCGCTTTCGGGCGCGCTGATGAACGCCGGACCCATCATCCATCCGCCGCTGATCACCATGAACGCCGGCCCGCTCGAGCATTTCGAGCGCTGGGACATTCACAAGGAGGGCACGCAACCGGCGATCCGGCGCGTCACCGACGCGCTCGATGCCGAGCGTATCGCCGTACGCACGGCACTGGGCTACGGGCCGCCGCACTTTCCGCTCGCCAATCACTATGCCAAGGAAGGCGACGTGTGGATGTATGGCCGCGGCTCGCACGATCGGCTGACCGATTCCGGCGACTGGCGCGAGCACATCGTGCTGACCGCCCACCGCTACATGCTGGAGGACACACGCATCGGCTTGTCGTTCCTGGTGTCGGTCGCCGAACTGGCCGGCGTCGCCGCACCGCTGGCGTGTGCGTTCGCCGCCATCGGCGGGGCGGTCTGCGGCGCGGACTTCGTGGCGACAGGACGAACGCTGGCCAGCCTGGGGCTCGGTCATCTCGATCGCGACGGTCTGCAGCAGCTTCTCAAGGCAGGCTTCAAGTGACGGCGCGCGCGGCGATCGCCTGCCTCGGCGCCGGCCGCATGGGCCGCGGCATCGCCGTGGCCTTTGCCTATGCCGGTCACAAGGTGACCCTGGTCGATGTCAAGCCACGCCCGGCTGCGGATTTCGCCGCTCTGGTGCAGGCAGCACGCGAGGAGGTGCAACAGACGCTGCGCGTGCTTGCTCAGTTGGGTCTGTTCGCTGAGGACGCTGTCGATGTCATCGCGGCACGAGTCTCGGTCGTTCCCGAGGCGCAAGCCGTGTCGGACTTGTCGGCGTCGGCTGTCGTCTTCGAGGGCGTGCCGGAGGTGGTCGACCTCAAGCGTGAGGTCCTGGCTCGCATCAGCCGGCAGATCGGCCCGGACCCGATCATCGCTTCGACGACATCGACCATTCTGGTCGACGACCTGTCGGACGCCGTCGCGCATCCGGCGCGCTTTCTCAACGCGCACTGGCTCAACCCCGCCTATCTCGTGCCGCTGATCGAGCTGTCGCCGGGAGCACGGACCGATTCTGCTGTCACCGCGCGGCTTCGCACGCTGCTCGAGGGCATCGGCAAGGTTCCCGTCGTCTGTGCCGCGCGCCCCGGCTATATCGTGCCGCGCATCCAGGCGCTGGCGATGAACGAGGCGGCGCGCATGGTCGAGGAGGGTGTGGCGACGGCCGAGGAGATCGACAAGGCGATCAAGTACGGCTTCGGCTTCCGCTTCGCCGTGCTGGGCCTGCTGGAATTCATCGACTGGGGTGGCGGCGATATCCTGTACTATGCCAGCCGCTACCTGACGCAGGCGCTAGGCAGCGACCGCTATGCGTCACCCGAGATCGTCGAGCGCAACATGAAAGAGGGCCATATCGGCTTCAGGACCGGCCGCGGCTTTCTCGACTATGGCAACCTCGACCTCGATGCCCACCGCCGCGAGCGCCTGAAGGCTTTCGTCGCCATGCTCGGACAGCTCGGCCTGTCGCGGCCGCCGGTGGTGGAGTAGGTCAGCCGAACACGTCCTGCAGCACGCCGTCGCGGACCACCACCGTGTTGTCGACGGTGATGGTGGTGCGCATCACCGGGATGTCGAAATGGCCGGCCGTATAGCGGCCGGCGAACTCGTTAGCGCCGGTCGAGAACAGGAAGTTGCCGGCCACCGCGCGCAGCTCGGTGCCGTTGAAATCGCGTTGGTCGTACATCGCCAGCGACTCGTAGCGCGCCTGCTGGTTCATGCCGAACCCGACATGGGAGACCGCATAGGCTTCGCGATCACCCCAGGCCGCGAGGTAGGCGCGCATCATCTCGGCGTCGGCGCCGCTGCCCTCGACCCGCGTGACATAGTCGCTTTCCAGGGTCAGCGTGACCGGGGCTTCCAGGTAGCGCTTGAAGGTGAGATTGACGTCGCCGCGGTCGAGCACCAGCGTGCCGTTCACCGTGCCGCCCTTGGGGAAGCTCACGACCATGCCGCCGGGCCAATGGGTGAGCGTGCCCGGCTTGTCGGTCCAGCCCCAGACACCGGCAGTCGACGCGCCGGTCATGTCGATGGCCATGTCGGTGCCGGCGGCCGAGGTCACGGTCATGCGCGTGGCCGCGCGCATCATCTTGGCTGCCGCGCGCACCCGCGCCGCCAGCTTGTCGTCCGGCCGCAGGCGCTCCAGCGCCTCGGGATGCTCGTTGGAGATGTAGAGCACACGGGCGCCGGCCTTCAGGATCTGCGGCGTCTCGGGCGCATGCATCAGGCCTTCCAGTGTGCAGTCGGCCACGAAGCCCGCCTGGCCCAGCGCCGAGACGACAGGAGCGAGGCCGCCGATCGCCACGCTGGCGCCGGTGGACCGGATCGGCACGGGATACTGATTGCGCGGCGTAGGCAGCACGATGTGGAACGGCCGGGCGCCCAGACGCAACAGCGCCAGTTCGGCGAGATGCACGTTGAGCTGTCGCGACTGTGTTTCCGACAGAATGGCGGCGCTGTCGCCGGACTTCACGCCGCACTTCTCGAACGTCTCGCAGAAGGCGTCGATCCACTTTGCCTCGATCCGATCGGAGAGCATCGCCATCTCCTCATGCCTGATTGGCGGCATGCTACAGGAGAAAAAATGCCGCGTCAGTCGGCTTCGGGAAAACCGGTCAGCAGGCGCCGGCGCAAGGCGTTGAAGCCGGCGTTCAGCAGCAGGCCCAGCAGCGAGATCGTGATCAGCGGCACGAACATGTCGACGGACTGGAAGCTGCGCGCGGCGCGCACCAGCAGATGACCCAGACCGTCGGTGGAGGTGATCATCTCGGCGAGGAACACCACGATACAGGAGATCACCAGCGCGATGCGGCAGCCGGTGAGGACCGAAGGCAGTGCCGCCGGCAGCACCACGGTGAGCAGGCAGCGCAGGCGGGAGGCACCGGCGGCCTGCGCCGACCATGCGAGCTTAGGCTCGACCGCCGCCGTGCCCTGGGATGTCGCCAGCAGGATGGGGAAGATCGCGTCGGCCACCACGAGCGCGATCTTCGAGGCGTCCTCGAAGCCCAGGGTCAGGATGAACGCCGGGTAGAGCGCGATCTTCGGCACCGGCGACAGCACGCGTACCAGCGGCGCGATGACGGCACCGGCCCATCGGCTGCCGGTCATGGTGATGCCAAGCGCGACACCGGCCACGGCCGCGATGGCGAAACCCGCGAACAGCCGCATCAGGGTGGTCGCGACATGATCGAGGTAGGCGGCTGAGCCAAGCTGCTGGGCAAGCCGCGTGAAAACCGTACCCGGCGCCGGCAGCAGGGCCGGCGGGGCGATGCCGGTCATGGCGATCACCTGCCACAGGCCGATGATCAGCGCGATCGGCAGCGCACCGATCAGGGACGTGGCGACGGGCGCCGGCAGGGCCCTCATGTGGTGCCCACGATGATCGGATGCGACGGCTCAGCCCAGGCCACCAGCCGGCCGCGCAACCATTCGAAAGCGGCGTCGAGCACGAAGCCCAGCCCGCCGATGATCACGATCATGGCGTAGACGGTGTCGTACTGCGCCATGTCGAGCGAGTTGAACAGGATGTTCCCGATCCCCGTTTGCCGCGCGATCATTTCGCTGGTGACCATGGTGATGAGCGCGAGCACCAGGCCGACGCGGCAGCCGGCGAGGATCTCGGGCAGGGCCGCCGGCAGCACGATGCGCACGAGGCGGGCCGGCGCCTTCATGCCCATCGCCGCGGCCGACCACAGCATCTTCTGCTCGACGGCGCGGCTGCCCTGGTAACTGTGATAGATCACCGGCAGCGTGACGCCGAGGAAGATCACCAGGGTCTTGGACGCATCGCCGACGCCCAGCCACAGCATGATGACCGGCATCAGCGCCGCCTTGGGCACCGGATAGATCACCATCAGCAGCGGATTGAAGAACGCCGCAACATGCTGGCTGCGCCCCATCGTCAGGCCGATCGGAACGGCGGCCGCGACGCCCAGCGCGAAGCCGACGATCATGCGCTGCAGCGAGGCGCCGATGTGCAGAAGCGATTCGGGGTCACCGAGGATCGACGGGATCTGCACCAGTGCCTGCGACGCCGGCGGCAGGCCATCGATGCCGGCAAGCCGCGCGCCGATTTCCCAGGCGGCGAACAGGCCGAGGCAGGCGGCGAGCGCCGCCAGTGCCGGTCCGCAGCGCATCATCGGCGCGGCTCCGGCGCCGGCTCTTCCATCAGCCGCTCGATGCGCACGACGTAGTCCTGGAAGCGGCGGTCCAGCAGCAGATCGGCGCGGCTGCGCGGTCGCGGCAGGTCGATGTCGATGACCTCTTTCAGGTGGCCGGGCGAGCGGCTCATCATCACGACGCGGTCGGACAGGAACACGGCTTCCTCGACGCTGTGGGTGACGAACAGCACCGTCTTGCGGTCGCGCTCCCAGATCTCCAGCAGGTCGTTCTGCAGGCGCGTGCGGGTATGGGCGTCGAGCGACCCGAACGGCTCGTCCATCAGCAGGATGCTGGGGCCGTAGGCCAGCGTGCGCGCGATCGCTACGCGTTGCTTCATGCCGCCCGAAAGTTCCTTGGGATAGAAGTCCTCGTATCCCGACAGGTGGACCATGGCGATCAGCTCACGCGCGCGGGCCTGTGCCTGCTGGCGTCCCACGCCCTGCCGCTCGAGCCCGTACATGACGTTGCCCAGCACGGTCTTCCAGGGGAACAGAGCGAACTCCTGGAACACCGGCCCACGGTCGGGGCTGGGTCCGTTGACGCGCGCGCCGTTCACCAGGACTTCGCCCGTCGATGGCGGGATGAAGCCGCCGACGATGTAGAGCAAGGTCGACTTGCCGCAGCCCGACGGGCCCAGGATGGAGACGAACGCGCCGGCCGCGACATCAAGCGAGATATCGGCCAGTGCCAAATGACGGCGACCCTTGCCGCTGTCGAACGTCTTGGTGACCGAGGCGATGGCGATCATCGCGGGATGCGGTACGGACACTACTCCAGGGGCGCGACGATCGAGGCGTGCCGGAATGTCTGGGCGTCGAGCTTCTTGGACAGCATGCCGGTCTCGGCATAGATGTCGAGCATGGCCTGGATGCCCTCGAAGTTCGGCTTGGCACCCGGCTCGCGAGCGAAGTCATTGGGCTTCAGCAGGTAGGTATCGAGCACCTGCACCGGCGCCTTGGTCACCTCGGAGACGACCTTCAGCGTCTCGTCGCGGTTGGCCGTCGCTTTCGCCATGCCGGCGGTCAGGTCGCGGACATAGGCGCGCACCAGGTCGGCGTTCTTGTCGACGAAATCCTTCCGGCACACCTCGAGGATATGCACGATGTTCTGCTGCTGGTCGGCCAGCGAGAACAGCTTGCGCAGGCCACCCTTGGCTTCGGCGCGCGCCGCGAACGGTTGGTTGAGCACCCCGACATCGACGCGTGCCGAGCGGATCGCGTCCTCCGAGGCGGGGAAGCCGGTCTCGACCAGCTTGATGTCCTTTTCCGCATCGACACCGTGACGCTTGAGCAGCAGGGCCATCGGGCCGTAGATGCCGGAGCCGAACACGTTGATGCCGACGCTCTTGCCTTTCATGTCGGCGATGGTCTTGATCGGCGAATCGTCCTTCACCGCCCAGTAGACCGAGAAGCTGCCCGGCTTCTCGCCGACATGCTGGGCCACGATGTAGGTCGCGAGATTGGCCTGGATGGCGCCCTGCGCCATCGACAGCACGCCCTGCGTCGAGCAGTCCAGCGCGCCGGCAGCCATCGCCTGGACCATCGGCGCCGTGCCCTGGAACTGTACCCACTCGACCTTGTAGGTCTTGCCGAGATTGGTGAACTGCTCCGGACGCCGCATCATCCAGTACTTGGATTCCTCGGCCGGGATCGTCCAGCCGACGCGGATCGTCGGCTGCGCCTGTGCCGCTGATGATGCCAGCAGCGCCATCCCGGCGAACAGCGCCGCGCCCAGAATCCTCGTCATGCCGTCTCTCGCTTCGTGTGACCGCGTCAGTGATGGAGGATCTGGCTGAGGAACGTGCGGGTCCGTTCGTTGCGCGGGTTGGCGAAGAACTCCTTGGGCGGTCCTTCTTCGACGATCTCGCCGCGATCCATGAAGATGACCCGGTCGGCCACCGACCGGGCGAAGCCCATCTCGTGCGTCACCACGAGCATGGTCATGCCTTCCTTGGCCAACTCGACCATGACGTCGAGCACTTCCTTGACCATCTCAGGATCGAGCGCCGAGGTCGGCTCGTCGAACAGCATGATCTGCGGCCGCATGCACAGCGCCCGCGCGATAGCGACGCGCTGCTGTTGGCCGCCGGAGAGCTGGCCGGGATACTTTAGCGCCTGCTCGGGGATGCGGACCCGCTTGAGCAGGCTCATCGCGATGTCCTCGGCTTCCTTCTTGGGCATCTTCTTCACCCAGATCGGCGCCAGGGTGAGATTGTCGAGGATTGTCAGGTGCGGAAACAGGTTGAACGACTGGAACACCATCCCGACTTCCTTGCGGATGGCTTCGACATTCTTCACGTCGTTGCTGAGCTCGATCGGCTTGCCGTCGACGCTGACCACGATCGAGCCGGCCTGATGTTCCTCTAGACGGTTGATGCAGCGGATCAGGGTCGACTTGCCCGATCCCGACGGACCGCAAATGACGATCTTCTCACCCTGCTTGACCTGCAGGTTGATGTCGGTCAGCACGTGGAACTGACCGTACCACTTGTTGACCTGGTCAAGCTGGATGACCGTCGATACGCCGTTGAGGGCTGCCATGGACTTGCTCCCCGTTCCCGCGCCTTAGCGCTGGGTCCCTTTGTTCAGTTCGCGTTCCAGATACTTGCTGTAGCGCGACATCGAGAAGCAGAAGCAGAAATAGACTGCTGCCGCGAAGAGATAGATCTCGCCCGGGAAGCCCGTCCACAACGGGTCGACGAGCGCCTGGCTGGCGGTCTTCAGGAAGTCGAAGATGCCGATGATCAGCACCAGTGACGTGTCCTTGAAGAAGCCGATGAAGGTGTTGATCAGCGGCGGGATGACCACGCGTAGTGCCTGTGGCAGCACGATCAAGGTCGTTCGCTGGACGTAGTTCAAGCCCATCGCGTCGGCGGCCTCGAACTGGCCCTTGGGCAGTGCCTGCAGGCCGCCGCGTACGATCTCGGCGATGTAGGCACCGGCGAACAGGATGACCGCGACCTGGGCGCGCAGGAACTTGTCGATGTTGGTGCCGCTGGGCAGGAACAGCGGCAGCATCACCGAGGCCATGATCAGCAGGCTGATCAGCGGCACGCCGCGGATCAATTCGATGAAGCCGATGCACAGGCCGCGGATCAGCGGCAGGTTCGAGCGCCGGCCCAGTGCCAGCAGGATGCCGTACGGGAACGCGAACGCCAGGCCATAGGTCGCCAGGATCATGGTGACGGCGAGGCCGCCCCACGATCCGGTCTCGACATAGCTGAACAGCACGATGGGAACCGAGTAGCTCGGCAATATGCCGAGCACGCGCAGGATCAGGTAGATGCCGCTGAGCACGGTGGCTGCCGTGTAGACTGTACGTTCCGTGTTGTCGGCCACGGTGCGGCGGAGCAGGGCTGCGGCCAGGCTGGCGAGGAAGATGATGGCGGAGATCAGCGTGACCGGAATGTGGATCTGGCCGAACATCAGCATGAACGTGATGACGCTGCCGATGCCCCAAATGATGGCGAGCCTGCCGGCGTTCCACATGCGCCGATCACAGCTCAGCACCAGCATGGTCAGCATGGCCAGGATGGCGAACAGCGGCCGCCAATGCTGGTCATAAGGGAAGGAGCCGAAGAAGATATAGCGCAGCTTGGCATTGATGATGGCCCAGCAGGCGCCACCGGTGCCGACGCATTCCTTGCCGCTCTCGGCCGAGAACGTGGCCTTCAGCACGGCCCAGTTGATCAGGAACGACCCCAGCCAGACGACGCAGGCGACCAGCAGGACCGTGGTGATGGCATTGCCCCAGCTGCTGAACAGGTTCTTGCGCAACCAGGCGAGCGGCCCGCCGTCGACCGTCGGCGGCAGCATGGCGGGGCGCGTGGTGGCCGGGCCGGCCTCGGTGGCTTGGCTCATGGCTCAGCGCTCCTTCAACGCGATGCGGCGGTTGTACCAGTTCATGAACAGCGAGATGGAGAGGCTCACTGTCAGGTAGGCCGCCATGATGATCAGCACGTTCTCGACCGCCTGTCCGGTCTGGTTGATCGTGACGTTGACCGCCGCGACCAGATCGGGATAGCCGATGGCGATCGCCAGCGAGCTGTTCTTGGTGATGTTGAGGTACTGGCTGGTCATCGGCGGGACGATGACCCGCAGCGCCTGCGGCAGCAGCACCAGGCGTGTCGCCTGGCCGCGCGTGAGGCCCAGCGAGTAGGCCGCTTCGCTCTGGCCCTTGTGCAGCGCCAGGATGCCGGAGCGCACGATCTCGGCGATGAAGGCCGAGGTGTAGAGCGTCAGGCCGACCAGCAGCGCGGTGAACTCGGGCTGAATGACGGTGCCGCCCTCGAAGTTGAAGCCCTTGAGCTGCGGCACGCTGAAATCAAGCGGCGCGCCGCCCAGCAGCCAGACGAGCAGGGGCAGGCCGACGATCGCGGCAATGCCGGCCTTGATCGTGGGAAACGGCTTGCCGGTGTTGGCCTGGCGGACCTTGGCCCAACGACGGATACCCCACGTGACAGCGATGCCCACCAGCAGCGCCAGCCCCATCCAGCTGTGCACGTCATGGGCAAACGGAACCGGAATGTAGAGGCCGCGATTGCTGAGGAAGACCGTGTCCCACAGCGCGCTGATCGCCTGGCGCGGGCCGGGGAACGCTTCGCTGATCACCTTGTAGATCAGGAACAGCCACAGCAGCAGCGGCACATTGCGGAAGAGTTCGACGTACCATTCGCAGAGCTTGTTCAGCAGCCAGTTGGGCGACAGCCGGCCGACGCCGATCAGGGTGCCTAGAATGGTGGCGAGCACGATGCCCAGCAGCGAGACACGC
>DATEIF010000168.1:0-4332 GCA_035279205.1 Vineibacter sp. | reverse complement strand
TCTGCGTGCGCGCCAGCACGTAGGCCAGCGGGAAGCCCAGCACGAGGCAGATCGCCGTGACCGTCACCGAGACGCGCAACGTGCGCACCAGGATGTTGACGTAGTACGGGTCGGTGAAGAACTTCACATAGTTCGCGACCGTCACCGCCTCGACCATCAGCTTACGCTGGGCAACGAACTCGTTGAGGCTGTAGCGGAACAGGATCACCAACGGAATGAGCAACCCGATCGCCACCAGGATGGTGGCCGGCGTGACCAGCGACGCCGCCGTCAGCCGCGCACCGCCGCGCTCCTCGGCCGCGATCAGGCGGGCGCTGGCGGCGGTATCCGTGGCGGCGGCGGTGGTGCTGGCGATGGCCATGGCGATCACCCCTCTCCGCCCGCGACAGCGGGGGGAGAGGGTTCAATCTCAACCCTTGAACGTCTTGTCCCACCATTCCTTGAAGGCGGCGTCGTTGCTCGACAGGTAGCCGTAGTCGAGATCCTTCAGGCGCGCCTGCTCCTGCTCGTCAAAGCCGATGCGCTTCTGCACGTCGGGCGCCACCTTGGCGTTCTTGACGGTGGGGTTGTAGCCCATGTCGATGGCGAAGGCTTCCTGCGCCGACGGCGTCAGCATGGCGTCGAGATAAGCGTACGAGCCCTCCTTGTTGGGCGCGTTCTTGGGGATGCACATGCCGGAGACGAACAGCGGCACGCCTTCCTTGGCCGCCACTGTCTGCACCGCGATGCCGGCGTTCTGCCACTGCACGGCGCGCGCCTTCCACATGATGCAGAGCCCGATCTCCTCGTTCTTCAGCCCCTGCGCCAGCGCCTCGTTGGTCGGATAGATGCGGGCGCCGGCCTTGCGGCACTCCAGCAGCCGCGCCTTGCCGGGTTCGAAGTTGTTCATGGCGCCGCCCGACGCCAGCGAGGCCGCCATCATCGTGTACTGATACTGGATGTCGATGATACCGAGCTTGTTGCCGTGCTTGGGATCGAGCGCCTCGGCGAAGCTGGCCGGCGGCGTCGCGATCAGCTTGGGATTGTAGAGGATCACCTTGCCCGAATAGATGTGCCCGATCCCCCAGGCATACTTCATCTCGGGCAGCAGGTTCGCCGCGTTGGGGATCTTGCTGTAGTCGATCGGCTCCAGGGTACCGGCCTCGTTCATGTCGTACATGTTGTTGGCCGACAGCGCCTGGATGTCGGTCGTGCCGCGGCGCAACGATTTCTCGGCCAGCACCTTGGCGCGGCGCGGCGGGTCCTGCGCCTCGTCCTTGACCACCTCCCATCCCTTGGGGATGAGGATCGGCGTCTCGATGTTCTTGGCCAGCAGGCGCGAATAGTCGCCGCCCCAGGTGCCGATGACGACCTTCTTGTTGGCCTGCGCCAGCGCCGGCGCGCCCAGCGCCGCAGCACCCGCAACGCCGGCCGCACCGCGCAGCGCGGCACGGCGCGAAAGAACGAAACAACCAGTCATATGAGCCTCCTGTTCCCTGTTTATTGCTTCACGTTGCGTCAGGCGCCGCACGCGCCTCATCGGTGGTGAACACTCGGGCCGCCGCCGCCGGCCAGCCCACATGCACGTCGGCGCCGACCGCCGGTTCAAAACCGTCGCCGCGGTTGGCAAGCTGGACGATGACGCGATCCGACGGCGAGAGGCGCACATGCACGTCGCTGGCCGCGCCCAGGTACGAGACGAATTCCACCGTGCCGGGCAGGCTGTTGTCGAGTCCGGAAAGCGGCGCCGGGCCGATTTCCAGCCGCTCCGGCCGCAGCGCCAGCACGGCCGCACCGCTGGCGCCGTCGCTGCAGCGCAACGCCAGCCCGCCCTCGGTGCGGAAGCGGCCGGGCGCCTCGACATGGCCCGACAGGAACGTGCCGCGACCGACGAAGCCGGCGACAAAGCGGTCGGCCGGGCGCTCGTAGAGATCGCGCTGGCTGCCGATCTGGCGCACGGAGCCCTCGTTCATCACCACCAGCCGGTCGGCCATGGTGAGTGCTTCTTCCTGGTCATGCGTCACCATCACCGTGGTGAGCCCGAGCTGGCGCTGCAGCTCGCGGATCTCGACCCGCACCTCCTGGCGCAGCTTGGCGTCGAGATTGCTGAGCGGCTCGTCGAGCAGCAGCACGTCGGGCCGCACGGCCAGCGCGCGCGCCAGTGCCACCCGCTGCTGCTGGCCGCCCGACAGCTGGCGCGGCAGGCGCTCGCCCAGGTGATCCAGCCGCACCAGCTTCAGCGCCTCACCGACGCGGCCGGCGATGTCGGCCTTGCCCAGCTTGCGCATCTCGAGCCCGAAGGCGACGTTCTGCGCCACCGTGAGATGGGGGAAGAGCGCGTAGCTCTGGAACACCAGCCCGGTGTTGCGCTTCCACGGCGGCAGTGCCGTCACGTCGCGCGCGCCCAGCTGCACGCGGCCGGCGGTGGGCGTGATGAAGCCCGCGATCATGCGCAGGGTCGTGGTCTTGCCGCAGCCGCTGGGTCCCAGCAGCACGACGAACTCGCCGTCGGCGACATCGAGCGTCACGTCGCGCACGGCATGGAAGTCGCCGTAGCGCTTGGAGACGTGATCGAGAACGAGGCGGGACATCGTCTTCACCTCTCCCGCAGGCGGGAGAGGTCGACGGGCGCGTAGCGCCCGGCGGGTGAGGGATTACACGCGAGGCGCCTCACCCTTGGGCCCTCACCCTCCCATTGCGCTGCGCGCAATGGGCCCCTCCCTCTCTCGCTTGGCGGGAGAGGGGACGTAAGCGCGCTCCTCCACATCCTCATCATACCACCCTGCTGATCTTCACGAAGCGGTCGGTGATCAGCATGGCGCCGCCGATCAGCAGGATCTGCAGGACCGAGACCGCCGCGATCGTGGGATCGATGCGCCACTCGAGGTATTGCAGGATCGCGATCGGCAGGGTCGTGCGGCCGGGACCGACCAGGAACAGACTCATCTCCAGATTGCCGAACGACGTCACGAAGCCGAACAGGCCGGCGGCGACGATGCCGGGCCGGATCATCGGCAGGGTGATCCGGAAGAAGGTCGTGAGCGGATTGGCACCGAGATTCTGCGCCGCCTCCTCGACGGTGCGATCGAAGCCCGCGAGGCTTGCCGACACCAGCCGCACCACCCAGGGGATGACGATGATGACGTGGCCGGCGGCCAGCGCCCAGAAGGTGCCCAGCACGTCGACGTCGAGCGCGTTCTCGGTCTCGACGTGGAAGACATACATGGACGTCCCCAGCACCACGCCGGGCACGACCAGGGGCAGCAACAGCAGGCTGTTGACGGCTTCACGGCCGCGGAAGCGGAAGCGCGCCACGCACAACGCCGCCGGCACACCCAGCGCCAGCCCGATCAGGGTGGCGATCACGCCCAGTCGCAGGCTGAGCGAAAACCCGTCGACGAATTTCTTCTCGTCAGCGATGGCCGCGAACCAGCGCAGCGAATAGCCCTCGGGCGGGAAGGACGGGATCTCCTGCCGGAAGAAAGCCAGCCACGTGACGAAGATCAGTGGCATCAGGATGAACGCCAGCGCCAGTCCCGCCGCGCCGTTGAGCGCCCAGCGCCCCAACCGCCGCGAGTCCAGGAGGGCGGTGGTGGTCATCATACTCCCTCCCCCCTTGTGGGGGAGGGTTGGGGAGGGGCGTCCCCCGGCAAGGCCTTCACGAACTCGTCGAGAACGAACTCGGTATTCTGGAAAACATCAGCGTTCCAGAAGCGCAGCACTGTGAAGCCCTGGGCTACGAGCCATTCCGTGCGGCGCTCGTCATAGTCACGCCGATCTTCGGCGTGCTGGCCTCCATCGAGTTCGACGACGAGCTTGGCGCCGAAGCAGGTGAAATCGACGATATAGCGACCGATCGGTGCCTGCCGACGGAACCGCCAGCCGTTGAGACTGCGACGGCGCAATGCGTACCAGAGGTATCGTTCGGCATCCGTCATGTCCTGGCGCAGGCGTTTGGCGTGCGTGATGGAGATGGATGGCGTCGACGTCGGCATGACGGCTAACCCCGTACGCAGCCGTCAACGTCGCGTCTGGAGGACCCCCCTCCCCGACCCTCCCCCACAAGGGGAGAGGGGGAAAGAACGGCGCTCGTCCTCATCAGTTCAACGCGTTCTTGTGGAACTTGCCGGCCTTCATGATCACCGGCAGGTGGGCGCCCTGGTCGAGGAAGAGCTCGAGCTTCTTGAGCGGGTTGCCGTCGACGACGATGATGTCGGCCGCCGCACCCGGCTCGATGATGCCGAGCTTGCCCTCCTGGCGCAGGATCTTGGCGGCGATGGTCGTCGCCTGGCGCACGATCTCGAGCGGCTTCAGGACCTCGGCGCGATAGATGAACTCGCGGCTCTGCTCGAC
>DATEIF010000167.1:0-3690 GCA_035279205.1 Vineibacter sp. | reverse complement strand
AGGGTTCTGCCGGCACGACCCTGGCCGAGATCGGCGTCGCCGCCGGCTACAGCCGCGGCCTGCCCAGCGAGCGGTTCGGCACCAAGCACGCCCTGCTGGATGCCCTCATCGATCGCATGGAGGCGGCATTCCAGGCCCAGCTGGCCATCGATGTCGGGAGCAAGTCCGGCCTGGCGGCGGTGGAGGCGCGCATCGAGGCGCATGTGAACGGCGCCGTGCGCAGCCCCGACGGGGTACGGGCGCTCTACCTGCTCTATATGGAGTCGCTGACCGTCGCGCCCGAGCTGCATGGGCGCATTGCCGGGCAGGGCCATACCTATCGGGAAGGATTCGTGCGCCATCTGCGCGAGGCGCGGCGGGCCGGGGAAATTCGCGCCGATACCGATCTGCAGCTTCACGCGATCATGATTCTGGGCGCGCTGCGCGGCGTGCTGACGCAATGGGTGATCGATCCGACGGCCATCGATTTGACGGTATCGAAGGCGGCGCTGATCGCCTTCGTGCGCCGCTCTCTGACATCAAGCGTCACTGCGTCCGGCAAGCGCAGTCGCGCGACCAGCGATGAATGACAGTGCCCGGCGTGCAACGCCACGTCGGCTCGCACGACAGGCAGGGAGGAAACCGAGAATGAAGCGTCGCCAGTTCTTCGCCGCGTCGGCAGCGCCGTTGGCCCTATGGGCCATGCCGCTGCGCGCCACGCCACTGCCGGAGACCGGATTGCGGGTGATCTTCGGCTATCCGCCGGGCGGCGCCGGCGACTTCATCGCGCGCCTGATCGCCGAACATGCCAGCAAGACGCTGGGGCGCAATATCATCGTTGTCAATCAACCTGGCGCCACCGGCCTGGTCGCGATCGACAACCTGCGACGGGCGGCACCCGATGGCGCCACCATCGCGATGGTGCCGATGACCGGTGCCGTGCTGATGCCGATGGTGAACAGTCGTGCCAAGTTCGACTTCATGACCGATGTCGATCCCGTGGCCCATGGCGTCAGCTACTCGCTGGGCTTCGCGGCCGCCGTCAACACCGGCGTGAAGAGCTGGCCGGATTTCCAGGCATGGGCGCGCGCCAATCCGGCCAAGGTCATGTATGGCGGCTCCGGGCTGGGCAGCATCTCCCACCTCTTCGGCGCCATGATGAAGCAGATGCTGAACATCGACCTGCAGTATGTGCCGTATCGCGGTGGTGCCGATCTCAACAACGCCGTCATGGGCGGGCACCTGCCGTTCGCCATCGGCGTGACCTCCGATTTCGCCGAGCCGCACAAGACGGGCCGCATGCAGGTGCTGGCCGTGTCGTCGGCGCAGCGCGACGTTTCGCTGCCCGACGTGCAGACATTCGTCGATCTTGGCTACCGGGATCTGCAGTGCGAACCGTGGTTTGGCTTCTTCGCCCCGCTCGGCATGCCTGCCGCTCTGGTGGCAGCATGGAACGGTGCCATCAATGCCGCGTTGGCCGATCCCACGGTGCGCGATCGCATGACGCGTACCGGCTTCGTCGTCGGTGGCGGCAGCGCCGAATCGCTGCGTCAGCGCATGGCCGCCGACAAGGCCCGCTGGCAGCCGGTGGTCACCGCTTCCGGCGTGAAGATGGATGAATAGCCGAGCTTCCGTCTTCTTCGGCGCAAGGCTGTCGCACACGGTGCTGTTGCACCGTCACAGTCGTCCTTCGCTTCGCTCAGGGCGACAAACCAGGAGAAGATTGTGACTTTCGAAGCGAAAACGGCCGCGTTCGTGCAGCGCCGGGACAAGGCCCTGGCCATGGGTTCACCGCGGCATCTCGCCGAGCGCCGCAACCAGGGCATCCTCAACGTGCGCGAACGCATCGCGCGACTGGTGGAGCCGGGCAGCTTCGAGGAGTTCGGGCTGTTTGCCACCGGTATCAACCCGCAGATGCGCGATCGTACGCCGGCTGACGCCGCGGTGTGCGGCTTCGGCCGCATCGACGGGCGGTTGATGGGAATCAACGCCGCCGATTTCTCGACCATGGCGGCGTCGTCGGGGCGGGTGCAGATCAAGAAGTACAATCACATCCGCGACCTCTGCATCGCCAACGGCCATCCGCTGATCAACCTGATGGAGTGCGGCGGCGGGCGGATTCCCGATGTGATGGGTGCGGCCGGCATCGGCGCCGGCGGCGAGTCCGGTCGCTACTTCCGGCCGCGCATCGTGCCGACGGCGGCCGGTGTGCTGGGTCCCACCTATGGCCGCGGCGCGTTCATGTGCGTGCTGTCCGACTTCACGGTGATGCGGCGCGGCGCCGTGCTGGCCGTCTCCAGCCCCAACGTGACGTCGAGCTCGATCGCCGAAGCCGAAACGCCCGAGGATCTCGGTGGCTGGCCGGTCCATAGCGAGGTCACCGGCCTGGTCGACCTGGTTGTCGACACCGACGAGGAAGCGCTGGACGCGATCCGCCGGTTCCTGTCCTACCTGCCGGACCATCAGCGGCAGGCACCGCCGCGCGCGCCGGTCCCGGCCGGTGCCGACGATGGGGCCGCGCGCCTGCCCGACCTGGTGCCGGACGAACGGCGCCAGGTCTACGACATCCGCCGCGCCATCGAGGCGATCGTCGATCCCGGCAGCTTCTTCGGCCTGAAGGAGCGCTTCGCGCGCGCCGCCGTCACCGGGTTGGCGCGGCTGAATGGACAGACGATCGGCGTGGTGGCGACCAATCCGCGTGTCAAAGGCGGCGCGCTCGACGCGGATGCCTGTTCCAAGATCACCAGCTTTATCGTGCTGTGCGACAGCTTCAACGTGCCCATCGTGCTGATGGCCGATACGCCGGGCTTTCTCATCGGTGGCGAGCAGGAGCGGCGCGGCATGGCCGGCCGGATCATGAACTTCCTCGCCGCGCTCGAGGAGACAACCGTGCCCAAGCTGGCGCTGGTGCTGCGCAAGAGCTTCGGCCAGGCCTACATCAACATGGGCGGCGGCAAGGGCGACGAGACCGCAGCGTGGTTCTCCTCCGAGATCAGCTTCATGGATCCCGAAGTTGCCGCGAGCGTCATCTTTGCCGGACGCAGCGAGGTCGATGGCAAGTCCCGCGCCGAGATGGCGGCAGATGTGGCGGCGGATACCACGCCGTACAATCTCGCCGCACCGTATCTCGCACACGCTGTGATCGATCCGCGCGACACGCGCGCCTATCTGAAATCGCGATTGGCGATCCATAGCCGCTCGTTGACCGGCGGCATTGGCGAGCATCGCCTGGCCAACTGGCCGCCTGTATCATTTTAAGGCGCGCGAGAGTACGTTCCGCCACAGCGGACCAACGACGGGCGCCAGATTTTGGCGCGAGGTTGACAATGGCGGCTACGGAACCATGGCGGGCGGAACGGGCTGCCGAGATCATCGCCGCCGGCGCGCGCGAGAAAGGCGCCACGCTGCCGATCCTGCATGCCCTGCAGGCGACGTTCGGTCATGTGCCGCCAGAAGCGATCCCGATGGTGGCCGATGCGCTCAACCTGACGCGTGCCGAGGTGCACGGCGTCGTCAGTTTCTACCACGACTTCCGGCAGGAACCGGCGGGCCGGCATGTGCTGAAGCTGTGTCGTGCCGAAGCCTGCCAGTCGATGGGCGGCGCGGCGGTGGCGGCACAGGTGCAGACCGCGCTCGCGGCAGGATGGGGCGAGACCAGCGGCGATGGCGTGGTGACGCTGGAGCCGGTCTATTGCCTGGGCCTGTGCGCGA
>DATEIF010000166.1:0-3714 GCA_035279205.1 Vineibacter sp. | reverse complement strand
CGCGCCGGTGCGCGCACCGGTGCTGCGTTCAGCCGCTCGGCAGTGCTACGCGGCGGGCTGGATCGCTATCGCATCGTGCACTTCGCGACGCACGCGCTGCTGCCCACCGAACTGCGCTGCGTGCAGCAGCCGGTGGTGCTGACCGGCGCCGGTGCCGGCGCCGAGGCACTGCTGACGGCGGCCGACATCGCCGCCCTGCGCATGGACGCCGACCTGGTGGTGCTGTCGGCCTGCAACACGGCGGGCCCCGATGGCCGCAGCGCCGGCGAGGCGTTCTCCGGCCTGGCGCGCTCGTTCTTCACCGCCGGCACGCGCGGCGTGCTGGCCTCGCATTGGAACGTCGCCGACGAGTCGACGACCCTGATGATGATCAACCTGCTGACCGAGACCGCCAAGGGCACGCCGGCAGCGGTGTCGCTGCGCAACGTGCAGGTCGGCATGCTCGACGGCGCCGGTGCCGGCACCGATCCGGTCCGCTGGGCACATCCCTTCTACTGGGCGCCGTTCGTCTTCGCCGGCAATTGAGACGCTCGATACCCGTGCAGGATGAGTGTCTTGGTCTCCGCGGGCAGGGCTTCCCACAGGCGAAAGGCTGACATCAGGTCGTCGTTGCCCTTGGCGTTCTCGGGTGGTGGTTCGCCGGCCGCGAGATAGTGCGCTGCGTATCGTGATTGGTAGGCCATGGTCGCGCGTCCCGAATGGGCTCGCGGGATCTTCCGGGCCATGATCGCGGCCCATATGACTCTGTCGCCGATGGCGCCCAGGGGTGGCGGCATCGCAGTCCACAGGGACAGCACCTCGAACGCCCGGCGGTGAATCCACAGGCTGCTGGTGTCGGCATGAGTCTCGCCGTCGCCGGTTTCACCGCCGGCGATCAGCACCGAGCCGTCCACGCGATGGATGTTGCGGCCCGACGTGCAGACCAGGGCGCCGGTGCACTGATGGAGGGCGACCAGCGACTCGATATGATCGTCGTGATACCAGTTGTCGGCATCGAGGAACGCCACGGCGTCGACACCGTCACCCGCAGCCGCCATGGCGCCGATGCACCGCGCGGCGTTGCCGACATCGTTGTGCGGGCGTGGCAACTGCAGATGCTCCACCGGCCAGGTCGAGACGACTGGCTCGGGGAAACCATCGGCCACCATGTAGTGCCGGCATGGATGGGTCTGCCGCGCGACGCTGTCGTGGCACAGCCGCAGGACGTCCGGCGGTTCGCGGTAGTAGGGCGTGATGACCGCGACTCTCATCGTCGGGCTCGGCGTGTCGATTGTCATGCCGCGCCGCGCCGGCGTATCTTGCACCGAACCCGCACCGCATCCTGATCGGCCTTCGGCATGACGACATTCTCCGGTCTGATGATGGCCACGCCCTGCTACGGCGGTGTTGTCACGAGCGCCTATCTGCTGTCGATGGTCCGGACCTGCGCCGTGCTGACGGCCAACGGCATCCGCCATGAGCTGGTCACCGCGGCCGGCGACAGCCTGATCACCCGGGCGCGCAACACGCTGGTCTCGGTGTTCATGGCGTCGGGACACTCCCACCTGATGTTCATCGACGCCGACATCGAATGGCCGGCGGAAGCCGTGGTGGCGCTGCTGAATGCCGACAAGGACGTCATCTGCGGCGCCTATCCCAAGAAGGTGCTGCCGCGGTCCTACGCCGTCAACGTCCTCGATGGGCCGGCAGCGCGCGATCCGTCGGGTGTCGTCGAGATCAAGGAAGCGGCCGCTGGCTTCCTGATGGTCCGCCGCGGCGTCTTCGAGCGCCTGATGCAGGCCTATCCGCAGGCGCGCTATGGCGGCACCGAAGGCTTGTCGGAACAGCAGAGCCGGTTCACCTACGCGCTGTTCGACTGCCTGATTGACGACAGCGATCCCGAGCGACGCTATCTCTCCGAGGACTATGGTTTCTGCCGGCGCTGGCGCGCCATTGGCGGGCGCGTCTGGCTCGACCCGCGGCTCGAGCTGCGGCATCACGGTGCCGCTGCGTTCGAGGGAAAGGCATCGGAGCTGCAGCGTCTGTCATCCCCGGCGTAGCGAGGGATGACGGTCTGGTCGTGTCCGGCTACGCGCTCGTGATGCCGTCGAAGATGGTCGTGGCCAGCTGCGCCGCGATCTGCTCGATCGAGCGCTTGCCCGGCTTGTACCACTCGACCGTCCAGTTGATGGCACCCAGGATCTGCAGGCGCAGCACCGACAAGTCGATATCGCGGCGGATCTCGCCGGCACGCCGGGCGCCTTCCAGCAGCTTGCGCCAGTACTCGCCATAGGCGCGGTGTACGTGAATATGGCGCTGGCGGATCTCGCCGGGCACCTGCGCGAACAGCCGCTGATTGGCCGTGGCGAAGTGGTTCAGCTTCAGGGTGAAGGACAGGTGCGTGGCGATCGCCGCCGTGATCCGGTCGCGATAGGAGGTGCCGGGTGGCATCGCCTCGACCCTGTCGCGCACGGCGTCGAAGACACCGGTGACGCCCAGCCGCAGCACCTCCTCGACCAGGTCCTCGCGCGATTCGAAGTAGTAGTAGATGCTGCCCGCGAAGGTATCCGCCTCGGTGGCGATGTCGCTCAACCGCGTATCGGCATAGCCGTTGCGGGCGAACACCCGTGCCGCGGCATCGAGAATGCGCAGCCGGGTCGCCTCCGATTTGCTGAGTGCCGGGGTATCGCCCGCGTCGGCTGGCGTCCGTCGCCGGGCCTCTGCCTTGGCCGTCGTCCCACGCCGCGCCACCACTCGCCCCATAACCTCTTTCCTTCTCTGGACGCGCGCTTTCTAGCGCCGATTCGGGGATTTCCCAAGCCTCGTCACGGCGCCAGCAGCTGGTCCAGGCGCCGCAGGGCGACGTTGTCGCGCAGCAGGCGGTGTTCCGCCGCCAGGCGTCCGCGTGCGATGGCGGTGCGCAGGTGCCGTTCCATCAGCACGGCCATTTTCAGGACTGCGAACAGGCGGTACCAGCCGAAATGGCCCAGCGCATGGCCGGCGAGGTCCTGATAGGCCGCCACGACCGCGTCGTCGGCCGGGAAACCGGGCAGGGGCGGCACGCCGGCGGCCACGGTGCGCATGCGGTTCATTTCCAGCAGCCAGGCGATGTCCAGTTCGGCCGGGCCGATGCTCGTCAGCTCCCAGTCCAGCAGGGCCGCGATGTCGAAGCCATCGGCAATCACGTTGGCCGGCCGCGCATCGCCCCACAGCAGGCACGGCTCGGACTCGGGCGGCAGGTCGCGCAGGACGGCCGCGAAGCCGCGCTCGATCAGCGGATGGCGGCTGGCTCCGGCACCCCAGTCGTGCAGGGCCCGGTACCAGGCAACCTCGCCGTACAGCGGCCGCTCGCGATCGCGCGACAGGGGCAGGCCGCGCCAGTCGGCGGCATGGACGGCGTGGATGGCGCACAGCAGCGATTGGGCGAACCGATGCTGGTCGGCGGGCGAGGCCTCGAACAGCCAGCCAGCCTCGACGAAGCTCGGTCGGTCGTCGCTGGGGACGCGGCCGACGACATAGCCGGTCACCAGCAAGGGCCGGCCCAGCACGGCCGCCGTCGGGTCGACCGCCAGGGCCGGCGGCACGGGCGGTCCGCCCTGGTCCCCCAGCCGTTCCAGGACGCGATATTCGCGCATCACGTCGTAGTCGCGGAACATCGCCGGACCGTCGGGCTGGGCGCGCACGACCACCCGCGCGGGGCCATCGCCCGCCAGGTCGACCAGCACCGTCTCGTTC
>DATEIF010000165.1:0-4360 GCA_035279205.1 Vineibacter sp. | reverse complement strand
AGGGCTGCCCGCCGGTGTGGTCGGACTCATCGTCGGACTGATTCCCGTGGTCACCGCCTTGGGCGCAGCGCCGATCCTGGGCGAGAAGCTGACAGGCTGGCGGCTGATCGCCGCCGGCCTTGGATTGAGCGCGGCGCTGCTGGTCGTCGGCGCCCAGCTGAGCGCCGGCACCGGCTCGCTCGCCGTGCTGGCGATGGCCCTGATCGGTCTCCTCGGCGGCGCCGGCGCGGCGCTCTGGCAGAAGCGCTTTGGCGTCGGCGGTGCCGATCTGCCGAGCGCCGCCGTCCAGGTCGCCACCGGCGCGGTCGTCATGGGCGTGTGCTGGTGGCTGCTGGAACGCAATGGCCCGACCATCGATTGGAACATCGACTTCCTCTGGCCGTTCGCATGGACCGTCATCGCGAATTCGGTCGGCGCCAACCTGCTGCTGCTGTGGCTGCTGGATCGCGGCGCGGCCGGCCGCGTCACCGGCCTGTTCTTTCTCGTGCCGCCTTTCACGGCGCTGGTGGCGGTGCCGATGCTGGGCCAACCCCTGACCATGAACCTGATCGCAGCCATCATCCTCGCCGCGGGGGCAGTGCGCCTGCTGGCCCTGGAAGGGCGCCGCTAAAGCGTATCCCGCTCATATGGAATCGGCACTTCTCGTCGTCCTGAGCGAAGCGAAGGACCTTGCGGTACGCCGTTCAAGAATGGCGGCGCTGGTGATCATCAGCGCCGCCGCTATTCGATGCCAACACCGCAGGATCCTTCGCTTCGCTCCGGATGACGATCGCGGCGGAGCATGCTGCTTCTATCCAGTCGAGATACGCTCTAGCGCTTGGTATGGAGCAGCGTCTCCAGGCGACGCGCATCAAGCGGTGCCGCGCCCTTCTGATCATTGTCGAAATAGACGAAGACGTCGCATTTCTGCCTGGCCCATGACCGCACGCGTGCCGCCCATGCCGCCAGCACGTCAGTGCGGTAGTGCCCTTTGTACCGGCCGCCCGGCCCGTGTCCGCGCACATAGACGAAATCCGCTGTCCTCTTCCATGGCGCCGGTGCATCGCGATGATCCGAGAGACAAAGCGACACGTTGGCATCGGACAACAGCCGCAGCACGGACGGCTGATACCAGCTTGGATGCCTGAACTCGACGGCATACCGACGCCTTTTCGACAGCAACTTGAGAAACGCGGCCAGGCGATCGCGATCGACGGCGAACTGGGGCGGCAACTGGAACAGGACCGGACCTGCTTTGTCTCCCAGCAAGGAGAGTCGATTCTCCATCAGCTCCAGGCTGTTGACGCACTGATCCGACAGCCGCTTCCAGTGCGTGATGAACTTGGAGGCTTTCCATGCAAAGATGAAGTCATCGTCGGTCTGCTGTCGCCAGCTGACGACGGCTTCAGGCGTGGGCGTGCGGTAGAAGACACCGTTGAGCTCGGTCGTCGAGAATTGCGATGCATAGAACTGAAGCTGGTGCTTCACCATGAGGCGAGGCGGAAAAAACGACCCGCGCCATGAGGCATAGTGCCAACCGGACGTACCGATCAGAATGCGTGCCATTCACCAGATCCAGCGACATCCCAGGCCGTCAGCAAAAGGGTTAACGGTACTGGACGAGCCCGGTTGCACGGCGAGAAACCGCAGCGGTACCGAGCGACGGCGCGATCGTCGGAATAGGGACTCCCGCGACGTGTCCTATTGACCGTTCAGTATGGCGAGCGACATCGCACTCAGGTGCCGACAAGATTCACGACCGTGCACATGACGATACATGGCAGTGGCGACGGCACGCGCATAGACTGCGGTAGCGCATCATGAGATGCGCATAAGAAGATGGGAGGCGACCATGGCAGCGAACCCTTCTGATACGGTTGCTGTAGAGGACACCAGCCTCCTGGCGTTCTATCGCGACATGGACGTGCCGGAGCGGCGCACGTTCTGGGCCTGCGCGTCGGGCTGGGCGCTCGATGGCATGGATTTCATGATCTATCCGCTGGTCATCGGCACCATCATCGCGATGTGGCATGTCGATGCCGGCACGGCAGGCCTTGCCGGCACGGTGACGTTGCTGGCATCGGCCGTCGGCGGCTGGCTCGCCGGCTATATTGCCGACATCATCGGCCGCGTGCGCACCTTGCAGCTGACGATCCTGTGGTTCTCGTTCTTCTCGCTGGTGTGCGCCTTCGTGCAGGACTTCGACCAGCTGCTGATCGCGCGCGCCCTGCTGGGCCTGGGCTTCGGCGGCGAGTGGGCGGCCGGCGCCGTGCTGATGGGCGAGGCGATCCGGCCGCAATATCGCGGCCGCGCCGTGGGCTCGGTGCAATCCGGCTGGGCGGTGGGTTGGGGCCTGGCCGTGCTGGCGCAGGCGGTGCTGTTTTCCTATCTGCCGGCCGAGGTCGCCTGGCGCTGGATGTTCGTGATCGGCGCGCTGCCGGCGCTGATGGTCTTCTATCTGCGCCGCTATGTCGAAGAGCCGCAGATCGCCGCCCAGACACGCGCACGGCAACAAGCGAGCGGCGACCGCCCGGCGCTGTGGGAGATCTTCTCCGGTTCCATCCTGAAGACCACTGTCCTGGCCGCGCTCGCAGCCACCGGATGCCAGGGCGGCTATTACGCCATCACGTTCTGGGTGCCGCGGTTCCTCACCACCGAGCGCAACCTCTCGATCGTCACCTCCACCGGCTATCTCGCCGCCCTCATCATCGGATCGTTCGTGGGCTACCTGGTCGGCGCCTGGCTCGCCGACCGCATCGGGCGGCGCAATCTGTTCCTGACGTTCTCGGTCGGCGCGATCGCCGTGATCATCGCCTACACGCAGCTGCCGCTGACCAACGACATCCTGTGGCTGCTGGGCTTCCCGCTGGGCTTCTTCGCGTCCGGCTATTTCTCCGGCATGGGCGCCTTTCTGACCGAGCTGTTCCCGACGCGCCTGCGCGGGTCGGGACAGGGCTTCTGCTACAATTTCGGCCGCGGCATCGGCGCGCTGTTCCCGTTCCTGGTCGGCTTCCTGTCGACAAAGACGTCGCTGGGCAACGCCATCGCGATCTTTGCGGTGGTGGCGTACGGCGTGTTCTTCATCGCCGCCTTCGCCCTGCCGGAAACCCGCGGCAGGGTCCTTCACGCCGATACGTGATGCATACCTCGCCCCGCGAGAGCGGGGAGAGGGAGGGGCCCATCGGGCATAGCCCGATGGGAGGGTGAGGGGTACGATCGTCCAGTCTCTGCCTTCGCGGGCAGGACCTGATCGTTCTTACCCCTCACCTTCCCATGCCTTCGGCATGGGCCCCTTCCTCTCCCCGCTCTCGCGGGGCGAGGAGACTGACGACAGAGGCACCTACTCGTCGAGCACGGCCGGTGGTTTGTAGAGCGGGAAGCCGTTGTAGGGCTGCGAGCGTTCGTGGTCGGGCACGTCGAAGAAGGATGAGCGCGCGTTGTTGTGCAGCCCGCCGTCGATACGGATCATCGCGCCGGTGATGTAGGACGCCGCCTCGGACAGCAGGAACACGATGGCGGCCGAGATCTCGGATTCGGTGCCGTGCCGCTTGAGCGGTACCCGCTTCTTGACGCCACGCAGGACGCCCGCGGCACCGGCCGGGTAGCGGTCCAGGCCAGCGGACGCGATGAAGCCCGGCACGACCAGGTTGACGCGCACGCCCGATGACGCCCACTCGACCGATGACGTCCAGGTGAACGCGGCCTGGCCCGCACGCGCCGCGCCGTTATGGCCCATGCCCGGCATCCCGAGCTCATAGTCGGCGCCGACATTGACGATGGCGCCACCGTTCTGCTCCATCGAGCGCAGGTAGACCTCGCGCGACACCAGGAACGTCGCCGTCATGTTGTTGCGCACCACGGCGTTCCAGCCATTGGCCGAGATGTCGCGCAGCGGCGCCGGGAACTGGCCGCCGGCATTGTTGACCAGGCCGTCGATCCGGCCGCCCCAGTCCATTACGCCGGCGATGGCGGCCTTGACCTGATCCTCCTCGCGCAAATCGCCCGTGGCGATGAACACGTCATCGCCGCCACCCAGCTCGTCCTTCACCTCTTCCAGCTTCGATGCGGTACGCCCGATCAGCGCCACGCGCGCACCCAGCGCCTTCAATTCGTGCGCCGTGCAGCGGCCCAGGCCGCTGCCGCCGCCGGTGACAATGATCGTCTGGCCGGCGAACAGGCCGGGCCGAAAGACCGAGCGATAGGACAGTGGGGACGTCACGCCAAACACCTCGCCCTTGGGCCCTCACCTTCCCATCGTGCTGCGCACGATGGGCCCCTTCCTCTCCCGCTTGCGGGAGAGAGAATCGCTCAATCCGCTGCCGCGGCGAACAGGCGGCGGCGCAGGGCTGACACCGGGGCGCGGCCGTCGCCGGTCGGCTGA
>DATEIF010000164.1:0-2995 GCA_035279205.1 Vineibacter sp. | reverse complement strand
TGGCGGCGGCCTTCTCCAGGCCGAGGTCCTTCACGCTCTGCTCGCGCATGAGGAACTTCTGCACCTTGCCCGTGACCGTCATGGGGAAGGCGTCGACGAAGCGGACGTAGCGCGGAATCTTGTAGTGGGCGATCTGGCCCTTGCAGAAGTCGCGGATTTCCTCCGCCGTCGCCGACTGGCCCTCGCGCAGCTTGATCCAGGCGCAGATCTCCTCGCCGTACTTGACGTCGGGCACGCCGATCACCTGCACGTCCTGCACCTTGGGATGGCGGTACAGGAACTCCTCGATCTCGCGCGGATAGACGTTCTCGCCGCCGCGGATCACCATGTCCTTGAGCCGGCCCACGATGTTGACGTAGCCCTCCCCGTCCATGACGGCGAGATCGCCGGTATGCATCCAGCGGCCGGTATCGATGGCCTCCCGCGTCTTCTCCTCGTCGTTCCAGTAGCCCGTCATCACTGAATAGCCGCGGGTGCAGAACTCGCCCGTGGTGCCGCGCGGCACGATGCGGCCCTCGGCATCGACGATCTTGATCTCGATATGCGGCTGCACGCGTCCCACCGTCGCGACGCGCCGTTCCAGCGGATCGTCGGTCGAGCTCTGGGTCGAGACCGGCGAGGTCTCCGTCATGCCGTAGGCGATGGTGACCTGCTGCATGTTCATCTGGGCCACGACCCGCTTCATGACCTCGATCGGACAGGGCGAGCCCGCCATGATGCCGGTGCGCAGGGTCGAGAGATCAAACTTGGCGAAGTCGGGATGGTCGAGCGCGGCGATGAACATCGTGGGCACGCCGTGCAGCGCCGTGCAGCGCTCGGCCTGAACGGTCTGCAGCACCGACAGCGGATCGAACGCCTCGGCGGGATAGATCATGGCCGCGCCGTGCGTCACGCAGGCCAGGTTGCCCAGCACCATGCCGAAGCAATGGTACAGCGGCACGGGAATGCACAGGCGATCGTCCGGCGTCAGGCGCATCGCCTCGCCGATGAAGTAGCCGTTGTTGAGGATGTTGTGGTGGCTGAGCGTGGCGCCCTTGGGGAAGCCCGTGGTGCCCGACGTGAACTGGATGTTGATCGGATCGTCGAACTGCAGACGCTCGGCGAGCTCGACCATCCGGCTGTGCTCGGCGTTGCCGCCGAGGCCCGCGATGTCGTCGAAGTTCAGCATGCCCGGCGTCTTGTCCTTGCCCAGGCGGATCACGGTGCGCAGATGCGGCAGCGCCTTGGCATTCAGCTTGCCCGGCGTTGACGTCGCGATCTCCGGCGCGAGGTCGTTGAGGATGGCGATGTAGTCGCTGGTCTTGAGCGCCGGCGAGGTGATCAGCGCCTTGCAGGCGACCTTGTTCAGCGCGTATTCGATCTCGGCCTTGCGGTAGGCCGGATTGACATTGACCAGGATCAGGCCGGCCTTGGCGGTGGCGAACTGGGTCAGCACCCACTCGGCGTTGTTCTGCGACCAGATGCCGATGCGATCACCCGGCTCCAGGCCCAGCGCCAGGAGGCCGGCGGCGAGATCGTCGACCCGGCGAGCCAGCTCGCCGTAGGTCCACCGCACGTCCTGGTGCCGCACGATCAGCGCGTCGCGATCCCGCCAGCGCGCCACCGCCTTGTCGAAGAACTGGCCGATGGTCTCGCCGATCAGCTTGGTGGTCGACGTGCCGTGATCGTAGGACGCCAGGGCTGTCATGGGCGCGTTCCTCCCTGTCTTGGTCGCGTTGCCGACACCCTAGCGCATGGTCCACCGCATGGGAAACGCGCCGAGGTCGCAGCACAAACCAAGGCGCCCGTCACCAAACGACGTGCCCCGGCGGCCCGCGGCGCGGCGTCACCACTCGGTCTGTTCGCCAGCTCTCCACCGCAGGTCCCTCATGTTGAAGATCGAGGCGACGAAGGACTTGCCGGTCGGGATTCCGACGGGTTCCTTGACCAGTCGCCGCCGGTGGTCGATCTGCACCCACGCAGCATCACACAGGGATTCGAGAAAGGCTTTCGGTAGTCGCTGTAGGTATCGAAGGGCGGCAGCTGCGCGAACTCCATTTCCGCCGTCAGGAAGTTGTGCCGCCAAACCCGCTTCCCCGTCGAAGGCCCGGGCGTAATCGTCATTTTATCCAGCTCTTCCTGCGGCGCGTCCGGGCTTACATGGCTGCTCAACCCTGCACGCCAGGTGCCGTGTGCAATCGGCGCGAGCCCCTCTTTCATGCCGGCGGTGACCTGGCCGGCGATTTGCAGCCGCACCTGGGCCCATGCCTCCTTCTTGCCACCAGCGTACTGACCATCCTGGAACATCGTGACAAACATCGTTCACCCCTTCGTTGCGCGTGCACTCCGGGCACGCCGAGTGCCGGTGTACGGGCGCAGGAACGCAGGGTCTTGGGGTGGAGAGAATGGGCTGTGCGCGGGTGTGAACACGCAGACGATCTGCCGCCCAGCGCTCACTTGCAGGAGCAAGGTCCATCGACCTTCGCGCGGAGATACTTCTCGACCCAGGCCAGGGCATCGTATCGCGAATCGAAGGTCGGGCCGATGATGCAGATGGTCGAATGGCCGCGGTCGCCTTGCATCTGCCGGGGGTTGCGCTTGTCCACTTCGATGCGGTCGTTGACGCAGTAGATATAGTTCTGTGCCAGCGCGCCCAGCGGCGCGAGCGTGACGATGGCCGCCACGGCGGCAACCGTGAGTCGCATGTCGATATCCTCCGCGCGCCGCACATCATCGCGCGGCGATCCGGGCGCCGATCTACACGCGCACCAGGCCTCGGTCTTGGATGGGAGGGAATGACATTGGGATACCGCGCAAGATCGGTTGAGCCGGCGGCGAGAAGGGATCGCTGGTGGCGCACCACGCGCCGCCGGTCCCAGGGTTCGAGCCTGCCGCCGGCTCAACCGAACCGTCAGGCGCGGCGGCGCATGCGCAGCAGCCAGAACAGTCCGCCACCGCCGATGGCAAACCCCAGGCCCAGCGTGAGCCAGGCGAAGAAACCGATCTTGCCGGCGGT
>DATEIF010000163.1:0-4271 GCA_035279205.1 Vineibacter sp. | reverse complement strand
AGGGAATTAGCTTGGCCACAGGGCGTGGCGCTTGAGGTCCTCGCCGGAAACCACCAGCAGCGTCGCCTGGTGGGTCGACTCCAGGACGACCAGCGGGGCGGCGTCCGCTTCCAGGGCTTCCTGCCAGCGGGCGGCGCACAGGCACCAGCGGTCGCCGGCCTTGAGGCCGGGGAAGCCGTACTGCGGCATCGGCGTCGACAGGTCGTTGCCACGCTCGCGCGAGAAGCGCAGGAACTCGTTGGTCATCACGGCACAGACCGTGTGCAGCCCGCGATCCTCGCGGCCGGTGTTGCAGCAGGCGTCGCGATAGAAGCCGGTCAGGGGCTCGGTGGAGCAGGGCTTGAGCGGTTGGCCCAGCACATTCAGAGACGGTGCCCGGCCGTCGCCGCCGCGTTCGGGTGTCTGATCGAACATGGGCGCAGTTCCCTCAGCGTGCGGGCTCCGGCCCGCTTCGACGCCATGATAGCGGGCGGCAGGGTGGCGATCACAGGGGCAAATTGCCCCCTTCCAGCCGCTCCGGCACGCTGTTAAATACCCGCGCCCCAGATGTGGGGTTCCGATGTCGTCGGGGCGTAGCTCAGCCTGGTAGAGCGCTTGCCTTGGGCGCAAGAGGCCGTCGGTTCGAATCCGGCCGCCCCGACCAGACGCGGACAGCGGGAGTGACGATCGCGCCATGCAGGTCAGAATCTACAAACCGGCCAAGACGGCCATGCAGTCGGGTGCCGGCAACACCAAGGAATGGGTGATCGAGGCCGAGCCGTCGCGCAAGGAGATCGATCCGCTGATGGGCTGGACCAGCTCGCGCGACACGATGAACCAGGTGGTGCTGCGCTTCGAGACCAAGGAAGAAGCCATCGCCTACGCCCAAAAGCAGGGCTGGATGTATACGGTCGACGAGCCCAAGGCGCGCGCCGTGCGGCCCAAGGCCTACGCCGACAATTTCGCCTTCACCCGCATCGGCCAGTGGACGCACTGAGGCCGATGCGATCCTGGGACCGCTTGCGCGATCCCAGGCGCTGAAAGCCTCACTTCGTCGTGTAGCCGCCGTTGATCAGCAGGGTCTGGCCGGTCATCCACCAGCCGTCGGAGACCAGGAAGCGGATGAAGGGCACGATGTCCTGGATGTCGGTCAGGCCGGTCTTGGAGAATTTCGACAGCGCCGCTGCCGTCTTGTGATAGGCGACCGCATCGGCGCCTTCGGCCGGGTAGAAGAACGGCGTATCCATCGGTCCCGGCCCGACCGCCGTCACCGAAATGCCGCGCTCGCCGAACTCCTTGGCCGCGGCGCGCACGAAGTGCTCGACCGGCGCTTTGGTGCCGGCATAGGCCGCGTAGAACGGCGTGAAGGCCCCCAGCAGTGACGTGACCAGCGTCACGACCTTGCCGTTGTCGTTGACGTGCTTGCCGGCCTCCTTGAGGAAGAAGAAGGCGGTCTTGCTGTTCACCGCCGTCATCTCGTCGTACTCAGCCTCGGAGATGTCGACGAACGGCTTTTTCAGCACCTTGCCGACGGTGTTGATGGCGATATCCGGCGTGCCCACGGCCGCGATGGTGTCGGCGAAGAGCTTCTCGACCGCGGCCGCCGTCGTCAGGTCGCCCTGGAAAGCGACAGCCTTGGCGCCGGCGGCCTTGACGGCGGCGACGGTCTCGTCGGCGGCGCTTTTCGTGGCGGCGCTGTTGTAGTGGACGGCGACGGCCTTGGCGCCCTGCTGCGCCAGATCGCGGGCGATGAGGCCGCCGAGATTCTTCGCACCGCCGGCGATGATGACGGTTTTGCCTTTGATGGCGTGATCGGCCATGGCCGTGCCTCCATGCTGCAGCGCAACCACCCGATGCGGTTGCGTTCGGAAGCCAATCTATCGTCTATAAATTCTCTATAAAGTCGGCCAATTTGACATCAGATGTCAGTACGGACGAACAATGATGGTGCGAGGCACCCATGGACCGCATCGAGCTTTTCCGTATTTTTACCCGTGTCGTGGAGCATGCGAGCTTCACCCGGGCGGCCGACACCCTGGGACTGCCGCGATCCTCCGTTTCAGCCGCCGTCCAGGGCCTGGAAACCCGGGTCGGCGCCCGTCTGCTTCACCGCACGACCCGCCAGGTCTCGCCGACGCAGGATGGCGTTGCGTTCTACGAGCGATGCCTGCGCCTGATTGCCGATGTGGAAGACGCCGAGAACCTGTTCCGTGAGACCGCGGTCGGTCCCAGCGGCAGGCTGCGGGTCAACATGCCGGGCCGGGTCGGCCGGCTGATCGTGGCGCCGGCACTACCGGCGTTCCTGGCACGCTATCCCGACATCGATATCGAGCTCGGCGTCACCGACCGCGCGGTCAATCTGATCGAGGACGGTGTCGACTGCGTCCTGCGGGTCGGCCCCCTCAACGACTCCGGTCTCGTGGCGCGCAGGGTCGGCGATCTCGCCCTCATCAATGCCGCCAGTCCGGCGTATCTCGAGCGATACGGCACGCCCCGGACACCGGCCGATCTCGCGGGGCACTGGGCCGTCAACTATGCCTCGCCAACCAGCGGCCGCGTGGAGGAATGGGAGTGGATCGAGGATGGCACTGTGCGGACATGCACCATGCGCGGGCGCGTCACCGCCAACAACGCCGAGGCCTATATCGCGTGTTGCCTCGCCGGCACCGGCCTGATCCAGATCCCGGCGTATGATGTGGCAGGCCACCTCGCCGCCGGCGAGCTGGTCGAGGTGATGCCCGCGTACCGCGCCGCGCCCATGCCGATGACCCTGCTCTATCCCCATCGCCAGCACGTGTCCCGTCGGCTTCAGGTGTTCGCCGACTGGCTGGTCGGGCTCCTGCAGACACGCATGCTGGCGTGAGACCTGGGAGCGCGGGCGTCCCGCCCGCTCATGTCTTGGCGCTGCGCGCCGCGCTCCCGCGTTAGCCGGTAACGGCGCCCTGCGGAGCAGGCCGGGCCAGCTCGGCGAACTTTGCCAGCACGCCGCGGGTGTAGCGCGGCGCCGGCCGCTGCCAGGCCGCGCGCCGTCGATCGATCTCCGCGGCATCGACATCGAGCTGCAGCAGCTGGCGGTGCGCGTCGATCGTGATGCGATCGCCTTCGGCGACCAGCGCGATGGTGCCGCCCTCGTAGGCCTCGGGGCTCACGTGGCCGACGACCATGCCCCAGGTCCCGCCGGAGAAGCGCCCGTCGGTGATGAGGGCGACGCTGTCGCCCAGGCCGCGGCCGATGAGCGCCGACGTGGGCGCCAGCATTTCCGGCATGCCCGGGCCGCCCTTGGGTCCGAGATAGCGCAGCACCAGCACGTCGCCCGGCCGAATCTTGTCGGAGAGGATCGCTGCCATCGCCGAGGCCTCGTCGTCGAACACGCGCGCCGGTCCGGTGATGACGGGCGTCTTGACGCCGGTGATCTTGGCAACGGCCCCGTCGGGCGCCAAGTTGCCGCGCAGGATCGCGAGATGGCCCTCACGATAGAGCGCCGCGTCGATCGGGCGGATCACGTCCTGATTGGCGGCCGGCGTCGCGGGCACGTCGGCCAGCTCTTCGCCCAGCGTTCGGCCGGTGATCGTGAGGCAGTCGCCGTCGATCAGATCAGCCGCCAGCAGCACCTTCAGGACCTGCGGCACGCCGCCGGCGCGATGCAGGTCGACCGCCATGTAGCGACCTGATGGCTTGAGATCGCACAGCACGGGGACCTTGCGGCGCACGCGCTCGAAATCATCCAGCGTCCACGGGACCTCGGCGGCGTGCGCAATGGCGAGGTAGTGCAGGACCGCATTGGTCGAGCCGCCCGTGGCCATGATCAGGGTGACCGCGTTCTCGATCGAGCGGCGCGTGATGATGTCGCGCGGGCGGATGCCTTTTTTGACCGCCTCGACCAGGACCTGCGCCGAGCGCGCCGTGCTTTCGGCCTTCTCCGCGTCGAGGTTCGCCATGCTGGAGGAGTAGAGCAGGGACAGGCCCAGCGCTTCGAAGGACGAGCTCATCGTGTTGGCGGTGTACATGCCGCCGCAGGCGCCGGCGCCGGGAATGGCGTTGCGCTCGATGCCCTCGAAATCCTCCTGGCTGATGCGGCCGGCCGTATAGGCGCCGACCGCCTCGAACACCGAAACCACCGAGAGATCCTTGCCCTTCCAGCGGCCCGGTTTGATCGTGCCGCCATAGACGTAGATCGCCGGCACATTGGCGCGCGCGATCGCCATCATGCCGCCGGGCATGTTCTTGTCGCAGGCGCCCAGCACCAGCACGCCGTCCATCCACTGGCCCTGCACGCAGGTCTCGATCGAATC
>DATEIF010000162.1:0-2837 GCA_035279205.1 Vineibacter sp. | reverse complement strand
TTCGCGCGCTACTTCCTGAACTCGTTCCTGCTGGTTACCTTGATCCTGGTCAGCCAGTTCGTGCTGTGCACGCTCGCCGCCTATGCCTTCGCGCGGTACGAATTTCCCGGCCGCGAGATCGCCTTCATGCTGGTGCTGGTGCAGTTGATGATCATGCCCGATGTGCTGATCGTCGAGAACTACCGCACCATGAGCCGGCTCGGCATCCTCGATTCGATCCCGGCGATCGCGCTGCCCTACATCGCCTCGGCGTTCGGCGTGTTCCTGCTGCGCCAGACCTTCAAGACCGTGCCCAAGGAGCTCGATGATGCCGCCCGCGTCGAGGGCGCCAATGCGCTGCAGGTCCTGCTCAAGGTCTACGTGCCGCTGGCGCGTCCGGTCTATATCGCCTACGGCCTGGTGTCGGTGAGCTACCACTGGAACAACTTCCTGTGGCCGTTGATCGTCACCAATTCCGTCGAGTCCCGCCCGCTGACGGTCGGCCTGCAGGTCTTCTCGTCGGGCGACCAGGGCATCGACTGGTCGGTGATCTGCGCCGCCACGCTGCTCACCTCGGCGCCGCTGCTGCTGGCGTTCCTGTTGTTCCAGCGCCAGTTCGTGCAGAGCTTCATGCGCGCCGGCATTCGATAGGACGCAGGGATGAAACTGATCACCTGGAACATCCAGTTCGGCGTCGGCATCGACGGACGCAACGACCTTGCGCGCATCATCGCCGACGCACGGCGCATCGCCGACTTCGACGTGCTGTGCCTGCAGGAGATCGCCGACAACTTCCCGGAGCTGAAGGCCAACCGCGGCGAAGATCAGTTCGCCGAGATCGCGCGCCTGATGCCGGGCTACACCGCGATCGAGGGCATCGGCGTCGACGTGCCGGCGCCGGATGGCCGACGCAAACGGTTCGGCAATATGCTGCTCTCACGCCTGCCGGTGGGCCAGGTGCTGCGCCACATCCTGCCGTGGGAGGCCGACGCCACGCGCAGCATGCCGCGCATGTTGATCGAGGCGGTGGTCATGGCGCCGTTCGGGCCGGTGCGGGTGATGACGACGCACCTCGAATACTACTCGCCGACGCTGCGTGCCGCCTCGGTCGAGGGCATCCGCGACCTCCACCGCATGGCGTCGGCGCGTGCCGCGCGGCCGCCGCTGCCGGCCGACGGCATGTTCCGGCCCTATCCGGCGACGCGCTCGGCGATCCTGACCGCCGACTTCAACATGCAGACCACCGACCCGGCCTATGGACGCCTGTCGGCACCGTTCGCCGACACAACGCCGCCGTTCGTCGATGCCTGGACACTGCGCAATCCCGGCACGCCGCATCCCCTGTCGTTCTGCATCTACGAGCAGGTCGCCGGCCAGCCGCACTGCTGCGATTTCATCTTCGTCACCGACGATCTCGCGCCGCGTGTCACCGGCATCTTCTACGATACGCAGACGCAGGTCTCCGACCACCAACCGGTGTTGATCACGCTGCAGGACTGACGTCAGATCTCGCCGAAATTGCCGTAGCGATCGACCCCGAAAGTGGTCGATCCGTGGGCACGCTGGTAGATCCAGATGTGGTTATCGGCGATGCCAAGATTGGTCAGCGCGGTGGTGAGCGTCTGCGCCCAGCCACCGACGCTGCCGAAGGAGACGGCGACCCATGGATTATGCGGTGCAGCATATTTGATTTCGTCTAAGCGCTCGCGGAAGCGCTCGCCTTGCACCGAACTCATGTGTGCGCAGTAGCCGAACTCGAATGTCTCCCCAACTTTGTTCCAAACCAGGCAGAGGCCGAGGCAGTGCCCCAACCCCGTCGTGCCGATCGAGCTCCAGCTCGAGAACATGACCATGTCCGATTTGCCGGCACCCGCAAATGATTTGCCGCCAAGGACACGCAGCCGGTTCAACTGGATCGCCCGACCCCGCGGCGCGGCGGGAGCGATGTCGTCGATCTTCGGTGCCGGTGCGTTGGCGGTATTGTCCACGGTGTATGTCTTCGGCATGACAGCACTCCGATCGATGGCAGGTTGCATCTTCATTTTCAACCAACGATACGTGCAGCGCCACACGAGGGACAAGGTGAATTGGATCCGCTCGCGACGGGACCACAAGGTCCGGCCGCGGCCGGCGACCGCCAATGGCCCGGCGTACTTTCACGGCATTGGTTCTTGGTCCGCGGCGCCAATCCAGGGACGTTGGCATCCCCTGAACCAGAGCCGGATCGAGGCCACACGGCATGATCGTCGAGGAACGCATCTACACCCTGCAGCCCGGCAAGGTTGCCGACTACTTCCGCATCGAGGCGGAACACGGTGCCGACATCTATCTGAAGACCATGGGCCGCGTGGTGGGCATTTTCGCCACCGAGGTCGGTACGTTGAACCAGGTCGTGCACATGGTCGCGTTCGATGATCTGGCCGACCGCACACGCCGACGCACGGCCTTGCGGGCCGACCCGGCGTGGGAGGCCTATGCTCGCCAGGTGCGGCCGATGATCGTGCACCAGGAAAACCGGCTGATGGTGCCGGCCCCGTTCTCGCCCCTGCGCTGATTGAAGGAGATACCCATGACCAAGCCCATCACCGGCGTCGTGAGCTTCCTGCTGACGCCGACCGCTGCCGATGGTTCGATCGACGGCGCGCGGCTGTGCAGCCTGGCCGACGAGCAGATCGCGGCCGGCGTCGACGGCCTCACCCTGTTCGGCAGCACCGGCGCCATCGGCTCGTTCGCCGAGGACGAGCGGCGCATGGCGGCCGAAGTCCTTGTGCGCCACGTCGCCGGCCGCGTGCCGGTGATGGTCGGCACCGGCGCCATCACCACGGCCGAGGCCGTGCGCCTGTCGCAGCACGCCGAGC
>DATEIF010000161.1:0-8738 GCA_035279205.1 Vineibacter sp. | reverse complement strand
GTGCCCGAGGACGAGGGCGCCGTGTCCAACGTGCTCTGCCCCGGCGCCTGGTCGCCGGGCGGCCAGCCGGCCTTCAACGAGATCTTCGTCGAGGTGGTGAGCGCGGACACGGCACGCGTCGGCGGCCGCGTGAAAAGTCCTGCTCTGGTGTCGTCGGACGCGCCGTAGTCAGACCTGGCGTGGTGGGACGGCCATCAGCCGTGCCGCGATGATCATGGCGCAGGCCACGACCGCGGCGCCGGCCAGAAAGACCGCGTCCACGCCGAAGCGGTTGGCGATCAGGCCGGTGGCCGGTCCGCCGACACCCAGCGCGACATCGAGGAACGCGACATAGGCGCCCATCGCCAGGGCGCGGCTTTGCGGCGGCGCGCGGCGAACGGCTTCGACGCCGAAGCCGGGAAAGGCCAGCGAATAGCCGAAGCCCGTCAAGGCCGCGCCAGCATAGGCCAGCGGTGTCTGCTCGGCGCCCCAGATCAGGAACTGGCCGACGGCTTCGATCAGCACGCACACCAGCGCCACGCGGGCGCCGCCCAGCCGGTCGGGTAGATGACCGAACAGCAGGCGCGCACCGATGAAGGCGACGCCGAAGGCCGTGAAGGCCAGCGACGCATCGCCCCAGGCCCGCTGGGCGAACAGCAGCGCGATGAAGGCGGTCATGCCGCCAAAGCCGATGCTGCAGAAGGCCAGGCCCAGGCCGGGCAGCCACACGGCGCCCAGCACTTTGTAGAAGGGGACGCGCCGTGTTGCCGCCGGTGCGATCGGGCGCAGCATCGCAACGATGGCCAGCGCCAGCACAGGGGTCAGCGTCGTTGCCAGCGCAATGCCGCCGAAACCGTATCCGGCATAGAGGGCGACACCAGCCGGCGCGCCAATGCCATAGGCGGCGTACATCGCGATCCCGACCCACACCATGACCTTGCCGGCGTTGTGCGGGCCGACCAGGCCGATGCCCCAGCCCAGGGAGCCGGTGGCGATCAGGCTTTCGCCGCAACCCAGCAGCAGGCGTCCCAGCAGCAGCATACCGACGGACAGGTCCGGCTGGTCGACCAACGCCAGCGAAACAACATAGGCGCCGCCCGACAGCGTCGCGATGATGCACCCGGTGACGACGGCGCGCTTGGCACCCTGCAGGTCGGCCAGGTTGCCGGCCCACGCCCGCGACAGCAACGCGGCGGCGAACTGACAGCCGACAACGATGCCAACCACAACGGCGCTCATGCCGAGCGTGTCGTGGACGTGCAGCGGCAGTACCGGCAGCGGCAGGCCGATCGTGAGAAAGCCCACGAACACGGCGAGCGTGATCGGCAGCAGGCGCAGAAAGACATTTTCGGAAGACATGTGAAACCAAACGCGTGACGTTACTGCCGGTTGTTATAAAGGGTGGGACGGGCGCTGGACATTCGCGTTGTCGGCGCCGGTGACAACGCTGATCGAGCCCCGCAAGCACGGCGTCGAACACGCGCGCGGCGCATGGTCGGCATGATCCTCCTGGCCGCGGTTCGCGTTCGGCCGGCACCGTTGCCTCACGCGCCTTGAGCCTGGTGAGACCGTGACAGGTGGTTGGCTTCGCGCGGAAGACGGTCTAAGACCAAGGTCAAGAGATCAACCAATTGGAGGTGACGTCATGACAAGAGTGACCAGACGCAGACTGTTGGGGAATGCGGTCGCGGCCGGTGCGATCGCCGGCGCAGGGCCGTCGCTGGCGCAGGCGACGTACCCGAACCGGCCTGTGACGATGATCTGTCCGTGGGCCGCCGGCGGCGGCACGGACGCGACCGTACGCATCATCGCCGCGCTGCTGGAGAAGGAGTTCAAGCAGCCGTTCAACGTCGTGAACCGAACCGGCGGCTCGGGGGTGGTCGGTCATGCCGCCATCGCATCGGCGACGCCCGACGGTTACACGCTGGGCATGCTGACGGTCGAGATTGCCATGATGCACTGGCAGGGCCTGACCGAGCTGGCGCCCGGCAGCTACGCGCCGCTGGCGCTGATGAACGAGGATCCGCCGGGCATCCAGGTCAACGTCAACAGTCCCTACAAGACGATCAAGGAGCTCGCCGACGCCATCAAGGCCAGCCCGGCCGGCAAGCTCAAGGCATCGGGCACCGGCCAGGGCGGCATCTGGCATCTGGCACTGATCGGCTGGCTGGTGGCGATGGGGCTGAAGCCGGGCCACGTGGCGTGGGTACCGTCCAACGGCGCGGCGCCGGCCATGCAGGATCTTGCGGCCGGCGGATTGGACATCGTGACGTGCTCGGTGCCGGAAGCGCGCACCATGATCGAGGCCGGCAAGGCCAAGAGCCTTGCCATCATGGCACCGGCGCGCAATCCGCAGTTCAAGGACGTGCCGACGCTCAAGGAAGCGCTCGGCATCGACTACGCAACCGGCGCCTGGCGCGGCATCGCCGCACCCAAGGGCGTGCCGGCCGATGTCGCGCAGAAGCTCACGGCGGCGCTGAAGAAGGTGAACGAGTCCGCGGAATTCCGCGACTTCATGTCCAACCGCGGCTTCGGCGTAAAGTGGGCCGATGCACCCGGCTTCGCCACGTTCATGGCTGACAGCGATGCCGCCATGGGCAAGGCGATGGACGCCGCCGGCCTGAAGAAGGCGTGACGTCTTCACCCCTCCCGCAAGCGGGAGAGGTCGACGCGCGCGAGCGCGCGTTCAGGCATATCGGCCTTCGGCCGATATGCCGAGGTGAGGGGGCCAAGGACAAGGCGCCTCGTCCTTAGGCCCTCACCTTCCCATCGTGCTGCGCACGATGGGCCCCTTCCTCTCCCGCTTGCGGGAGAGGAGATGAGGTACTCTCAGCGGATCCCCGCATGCATCTTCCCGACAAAGTCTCCGGCCTGTTCCTCGTCGGCCTCGGCGCCGCGGCCGCCTATGGCGGCTCGCGATTGCCGCCGGTGCCCGGCCAGCAGATCGGTCCCGACGTCTTCCCGATGGTGGTGGGGATTGGGCTGGCGATCTGCGGCGCCCTGATCGCGCTGGGCATCGGCCGCCACTTCGAGGAAGAGGCCGAGGCCGATCTCGCCGCGCACTCCGATCAGCCGGCGCCCGAGGCCGCACGCGGCGGTTGGGCCATGGGCCTCAAGGTCCTGCTGCCGCCGGCGTTGCTGCTGTTCTACGTCTTTGCCGTCGACCGCCTCGGCTTCGTGCCGACCGGCGCCGTCATGGTGCTGGCGACGGCGCTGGCGCTGGGTGCGCGGTTGAAGCTCGCCGTCCCGCTGGCGCTGATCGCGCCGCTCGGCGTGCATCTGGTCTTCTTCAAGCTGCTGCGGGTGCCGCTGCCGGACGGCCTGCTGCCGATGCCCTGGTAAGGCGGATACCCAATCGATGGACACGCTGTACGAAGCCCTGCGCCTGGTCGTTCAGCCCGACGTGATGCTGGCGATCCTCCTGGCGTCGATCTACGGCCTGGTGGTCGGCTCGCTGCCTGGCCTGTCGGCGACCATGGCGACGGCGCTGCTGGTGCCGATCACGTTCTACCTGTCGCCGATCGCGGCCGTGGCCACCATCATCGCCGCCTCGGCGATGGCGATCTTCTCGGGCGACATCCCGGGCTGCCTGCTGCGCATCCCCGGCACGCCGGCGTCGGCGGCCTATACCGACGAAGCCTATGCCATGACGCGCAAGGGCCAGCCCGAGCTGGCGCTGGGCATCTGCGTGTGGTTCAGCGCCATCGGCGGCATCATCGGTACCATATCGCTGATCGTGCTGGCGCCGCCGCTGGCCAACATGGCGCTGGAGTTCTCGACCTACGAGTATTTCTGGCTCGCCTTCCTGGGCCTGATGTGCTCGACCCTGGTGGCGCGCTCCTCGCCGATCAAGGCCATCGCCAGCATGCTGATCGGGCTGCTGATCTCCTGCGTCGGCATGGAGAACCCGGCCGGCACGCCGCGCTTCACCTTCGGCGCCACCGACCTGCTGGGCGGCATCGAGCCGATCCCGGCCCTGGTCGGCGTCTTCGCGCTCTCCGAGGTGATGCGCGCGATGACCACGCCCGAGCCGCCACGCCTGCCGCGTCGGCGCTTCGGCAGCATCCTCAAGGGCATGTGGGAGCTCACCTGGAAGTATCCCAAGCCCCAGGTGCGCGGCAACATCGTCGGCATCATCATCGGCGTGCTGCCGGGCGCCGGCGCCGATATGGCGGCGTGGGTCAGCTACGCGATGTCCAAACGGCTGTCGAAGGAGCCGGAGAAATTCGGCACCGGCCATCCCGAAGGCCTGATCGAGGCCGGCGCCAGCAACAATGCCAGCCTGGCATCGGGCTGGGTGCCGTCGCTGCTGTTCGGCATCCCGGGCGATACCATTACGGCGATCGCCATCGGCGTATTGTTCATGAAAGGGCTGAACCCCGGCCCGACGCTCTTCACCGAGAAGGCGTCGAGCATGTACGCGCTCTACATCATCTTCATCATCGCCAATATCCTGATGATTCCGCTCGGCATCATCATGATCCGCATCGCCAGCTTCGTGCTGCGCGCGCCGCGCTCGGCGATCATGCCGGTCATCGTGCTGCTGTGTGCCGTGGGCTCGTTCGCCACCGGCAACAACCTGTTCCTGGTCATCACGCTCGCCGCCTTCGGCGTCATCGGCTACGTGATGGAGCGCAACGGCTATCCCGTCGCCGCCCTGGTGCTGGGCATCATCATGGGCACCATGGTGGAGCAGAACTTCGTCACGTCGCTGATCAAATCGGACGGCAGCATCTTGCCGTTCTTCAGCCGCACGGTCGCCGCCATCCTGGCAGCGCTGACGTTCGCTGCGCTGTTGTGGCCGGCGTTCGTCTGGATCAAGCAACGCCGGCGCCGCGCGGCCGCCTGATCGTGTCGTTGCATTTTCATGCATGAAGTGGCGCGCAAATGCGCTTTAAGCGCGAGGCGGCACGTGACTAAGATCGCCGCGGTCGCTCAGTGCGTAGTGAGGAGGTGCTTCTAGACGACACCGGACAATACGGGAGGAAGCGATGGTCCACCTACTGAGTGAGGAGGCGTTGCAACGGCTGCGGCCGGCGCAAGAGCAAGCGTTCCGATCCCCGGTCCCGACACAGATGATCTCCAACGGTGAGTTCACGCCGCTGCCGCAAAGCGCGCAGCAACGCCGGGTCGAAGCCCGCATCAAGGAACTCGCCACCTTGTACGGCCGAAAGCTCGGCATGAGTCGCCGCAGCTTCCTGACGACGGCCTCCGGCATGGCCACCGCGTTCCTGGCCATGAACGATGTCTTCGGTCCCGTCTTCACTGTCAGCAAGGCCGAAGCGGCCGAGCCCGACGTAGCCAAGGCGCGGGCCGAAGCGCTTGCTAACCAGTTCATCTTCGATATCCAGACCCACTTCGTCCATGACGGCTTCAAGCAGGAGGACCTGCTGGGGCTGGCCAAGTATGCCGCCGACAACTGGAACAAGGACCTGAAGGGCAAGCAGCTCACGCTCGCCTATTACAAGTTCGAGAACTATGTGCGGCAGATCTTCCTCAACAGCGACACCAAGATCGCGCTGTTGTCGGGTGCGCCGTTCGACGATCCGTCGTGGTGGCTGATCCCGAACGATCAGATCGTCGATACGGTCGAGGCGGTCAATCGCATGGCCGGCGCACGCCGCATGCTGGGCCACTTCGTCTTCACGCCCGGCCAGCCCGGCTGGATGGAGGCGGTCGACAAGGCGCTCGACAATCCCCGCTTCCAGGCGTGGAAGGGCTACACCATTGGCGATCCGCTGACCAACACCACCAAGTATCCCTGGCGGCTCGACGACGAGAAGCTGATGTATCCGTTCTACGAGAAGGTGGTGAAATCCGGCATTCGCCAGATCGCGATTCACAAGGGTCTGATGCCAGCCGACTATGAAACGTCGTGGGCCAAGGTCTGGCAGTACAATACGCACTGGGATATCGGCAAGGCGGCCAAGGACTGGCCGCAGATCAACTTCATTTTCTATCACGGCTGCCTGCAGCCATTCATGGAGACGCCGGAGCGGGCGCTGAACGACTTCGAGAAGACCGGCGAGATCAAATGGTCGAGCCACCTGGCGCGCATCCCCGAGGAGTATGGCGTCAGCAACGTCTATGCCGAGCTCGGTACGACCTTCGCCAACTCGGCGACGGCCAATCCACGCTTCGCCGCGGCGCTGCTGGGCACGTTCATCAAGGGCATGGGCGCTGACCACGTCGTCTGGGGCACCGACTCGGTGTGGTACGGCTCGCCGCAGTGGCAGATCGAGGCGCTGCGCCGGCTGGAGATACCCGAGGACATGCAGAAGAAACACGGCTTCAAGCCGCTGGGCGAACCCGAGGGCTTCGTGAAGAGCACGATCTTCGGCCACAACGCGGCCCGCCTGTTCAACATGAACCTGCGGACCGAGATCGATCAGCTCTCGCGCGATCGCATGGCCCAGCTCAAGCGCGACTACGCTTCGGTCGAAGGCCTGCGCAACAATGCCACCTACGGCTTCGTCGCCGCAGGTTAGTACCTGGAATCGCTAGTCGCTGACACACCTGTCATCCCGAGCGGAGCGAGGGATCTCCCGCGGGCCCGCATGATGCGCCATTCGCGGGAGATCCCTCGCGGCGCTCGGGATGACAGTCGCAACGCAAGTCACAACGTGCGGGATTGGGATAATCGGCGGGTCGCGCCGCGTGGCAGGATGTATCCGCGACATATCTTGAAACGACGGCTGGCCACCAATTCCGAAATCCGCTGCCTCGCGGCTCGTTCGGCGAGCGTCGCCGGAGTGTGATGCGACGCCCAAAGGGAACCCGATCGATGTCAATCAGCGTCATGCGCCGAAATGTGCCCGCCTCGCCACAGTCCGCACGCGTCCGGCTCGCACCGCACAAATATGACGACAACTCGCGAATCTTTGCCGTCGCCTTCCTGCGCTTCTTCCAACAGGTCTGTCGCCTGCACATGGAGTTGTTCGACGGCGATATCAGCCTTGCCCTCGTGGCCGGTGCGGTCGCCATCGCCAATGTCGAGACGCGCATGCGCGACCCCGCCTTCCGCCGGGTTTTCAGCAGTGTCGACACGGTCATCGACATCGATCAGCAGCGCGGCTGCAACGTGCTGTCGGTCGCCGAATCGACCCTGCTGCCGCGCGAGACCGCCCGGCGCAAGATGAACCGCCTGGTCGAGATGGGAATCCTCGTCCGCCGTGGGGCCGGCGACTACGTGATGCAGCCCCATGTCCTGCAGAGCGAGCCGTTCCTCGCCTTGTTCCGCGGCATGTCCCAGGAAACGATCCGCTTGGCCAATGAGTGTCTAGACAAGGAGGTGTTCGCGACCAGCGGCGCCTGCTAGATTTGGGAGCGTCCTGGTTATCCTCAGTGTTTTCGTTTGTGTCGGAGCCCGTCGTCAGCAAATATATTTGTACCTTATGTGTGCATTATCTGGGATGTGCCGGTGGACCAGCGGCAGCGGGACGACTCAGGACAGGTCGACGGGTTTCATGTGCGCCGGGTGGCGCTCAGGAAACCTGAGGTCCTCGAGGCGGCTTTTGCCCGGCTGGGTCTCGGCTTCCAGCGGCTGAGCCATCGGGAAGGCGAGAACTGGACCGCGTCCGCGCAGCTGGGGTCCTTGGGATTTCAGGCCACGTCGACGTTCGGGTCGGGCCGGGCCTGGGGCGCTGTGCCAGCCGGCAGCATGATCATGCAGCTCGACATGGGCTCGGAAGGACCGCGTCGCATCTCGGGCCGGATGCTCGGCGCCGACGATATCGGCGTCGCCTTCGGCGGGACCGAGTTCGATATCGTGACCGCCGAGCGGCATCGTGCGGTGCTGTTCAGCCTGCCGCAGGCCGCGGTGGTGAATGCCATGGCGCATCGCGCGCCGGCGACCGAGGGGCGGCTGGGGGCGCAGCTGGTCCTGACAGGCTGCGCCGCCGAAAGCGCGAAGATACGGCGGCTCGCGAGCGCGGCATTCGGCTCGACGGACCGGCCGCTGCGCCTGCCGACGTCGGGTCATGCCTATGGCGAGTTTGTCGACGCGTTGATCGGCGCGCTGCTGCTGCCGTGGGAACAGCAGGCGACGGCCAGGCTCGAGACGGCCCATTACCATCGTCTGCCCATCGTGCGGCGGGTCGAGGCGTTCATGCGCTCCAACCTCGGCGAGCCGCTGATGCTGCGCGATCTCTGCAGCGCTGCGCGTGCCAGCGAACGGGCGGTCGAATACGCCTTCCGCGACGTCTATGGCGTCGGCGCCAAGCAGTACCTGAAATTGCTGCGGCTCAATCAGGTGCGGCGCGACCTGATGGCGGTGCCGCCGGAAGCGGCCAGCATCGCCGACATCGCCGGCAGCTACGGCTTCTGGCACATGGGCCACTTTTCCACGGCCTACCGTCGCCTGTTCGGCGAAACGCCAGGCCAGCGCCGGAGCTATCGGTGAGGCGCGCGACGCTGTCATCCCGAACGTTTGTGATTCTGTACCTTCCCCCGCTTGCGGGGGAAGGTACAGTCCCTCGCGACGCTCCGGATGACAGGTGTCAGCGATCAGCGATGTCGGCTGGACCGTGGTCAGCGCGTTGCTCTTTTCGGTCTTCTCATCATCTGCGCCCAGCGTCGCCGGTATGCGATCGCCAGACGCCCGTCACGGCCCTCGGCGGCCATCAGCAGATCGTCGGCCGGCGCATGGCGTTTCAGTAATTCTTCCTCGATCGCCGTGTGGTCGACCTGCATGCCGTCGGCCAGGATGTGCACGACAGGATGGCCGCGCGCGGCCAGGTGCCGTGAAATCAGCACGGTGC
>DATEIF010000160.1:0-7495 GCA_035279205.1 Vineibacter sp. | reverse complement strand
ACTTCGGCAGCGGCACGACGTTCGAGGTCGTCGACCGCGACGGCAACTTCTGCGGCGGCGCCATCGCACCGGGCATCGAGCTGTCGATCGAGGCCTTCTACCTGATGACGGCGCGCCTGCCGCGCATCCGCGTCGAGCGGCCCGGCGGCGTGATCGGCAAGTCGACGGTCGGCGCCATGCAGTCCGGCATCTTCTGGGGTTATGTCGGCTTGATCGAGAGCCTGGTCACACGTATCCAGACCGAGTTCGGCGAACCGATGAAGGTGATCGCCACCGGCGGCCTGGCGTCGGTGTTCGAAGCCGAGACCAAGGTCATTCAGGCCATCGAACCCGACCTGACACTCTACGGGCTGCTGGAAATCTGGCGCCGCAACAGCCCGCCGGCATGATGGAGGCAGTGGGTCATGTATGAAGACATCCTCACCCTGAGGAGCGGCCCGCCGGGTCGCGTCTCGAAGGGTGGGGAACCGCACCGTGTTCGTCGCCCATCCTTCGAGACGCGCGCCTGCGGCGGGCTCCTCAGGATGAGGTGGTATCTCGCATGACCACACCAAACGACGAACTGCTGTTCCTGCCGCTGGGCGGCGCTGGTGAGATTGGGATGAACCTCAATCTCTACGGCTGCCGCGGCAAGTGGTTGATGCTCGACCTGGGCGTGACGTTCGCCGACGAGTCGACACCCGGTCTCGACGTGCTGATGCCCGATCCCGCCTTCATCGTCGAGCGGCGCGAGGATCTGCTGGGCATCGTGCTCACGCACGCGCACGAGGATCACCTCGGCGCCGTTCCCGATCTGTGGCCGTTGCTGCGCTGCCCGGTCTACGCCACGCCGTTTGCCGCCTCGGTGCTGACCCGAAAGCTGCACGAGGTGGGGCTGCAGGACGAGGTGCCGCTCACCGTCGTGCCGCTGGGTGGCAAGCTGTCGCTACCGCCGTTCGAGCTGGAGTTCGTCACCATGACGCATTCCATCCCGGAGCCCAATGCGGTGGCAATCCGCACGCCGCAGGGCGTGGTCCTGCATACCGGTGACTGGAAGATCGATCCCGAGCCGCTGATCGGCGCCGCGACCGACGAGGCGGCGTTGCGCCGGTTGGGCGAGGACGGCGTGCTGGCCATGGTCTGCGACTCGACCAACGTCTTCGTGCCCGGCGAGGCGGGATCGGAGGCGGACGTTCGGCAGCGCTTGACGGAGGTGATTCGCCGCCAGAAGGCGCTGGTGGCCGTGACGTGCTTTGCGTCCAACCTGGCGCGCGTCGAGAGCGTGGCGCAGGCGGCTGTCGCCGCCGATCGCCAACCGGTGCTGATCGGCCGGGCGCTGCACCGCATGGTCGAGGCGGCGCAGGAGAACGGCTACCTGCTGGACTTCCCGCCGGTCGTGAGCGAGCGCGACGCCGGTTGGCTGCCCCGCGACAAGGTGTGCCTGATCTGTACCGGCAGCCAGGGCGAGCCGCGCGCGGCGCTGGCGCGCCTGGCCTCCGGCGAGAACCGCGACATCGGGCTGCAGCCCGGCGACACCGTGGTGTTCTCCTCGCGGGTGATCCCCGGCAACGAGAAGTCGATCGGCCGTCTGCAGAACCAGCTGTCGGCAATCGGTGTCGAGATCATCACCGACCGCGACGCCGACATCCATGTCTCGGGTCACCCGGCACGGGACGAATTGACCCGCCTGTATCAGTGGGTGCGGCCGCGGATCGCCGTGCCGGTGCACGGCGAGCGCCGGCATATGGTCGAGCATGCGGCGTTGGCGCAGGCCTGCCAGGTGCCCGCGGCGATCGTGGCGCCCAATGGCAGTCTGGTGCGGCTGGCGCCCGGTCCCGCCGCGGTGGTCGATCATGTGCCGACGGGGCGTCTGGCGCGCGACGGCACGCGGCTGGTGTCGGTCGACGACACAGGCCTGCGCGATCGTCGCAAGATGCTGTGGAACGGCGCCGCCGTGGCCACGCTGGTGCTCGACAAGACCGGACGGCCGCTGGCAGCGCCGAAGCTGACGGTGCAGGGCCTGGGCGGCGACGCCGCGGTCGTGGATGAAGCCGTCGCCGCCGGTATCGAGGCCTTGCGCGCGTCGGTGACCGACCTCAGCGACAGCGAGGCCCGCGATGATGCTGTCGTGGCCGAGGCGGCGCGGCGGGCCGTGCGCCGTGTCTTCAAGTCGCGCTTTGACAAGAAGCCGTTGACGGACGTGCAGGTGGTCCGCATCTAGAGGCTGAAATTTCTGTCTTTCGAGGTTCTGATGATCGGCCGGCTGAATCACATCGCGATCGCCGTTCCTGACCTGGCGAAGGCCTCGTCGCTCTATCGCGATACCATGGGTGCCAAAGTGAGCGCCCCGGTGCCGCAGCCGGCGCACGGCGTGACCGTGGTGTTCGTCGAGCTGCCCAATACCAAGATCGAGTTGCTGCATCCGCTGGGCGAAAATTCGCCCATTGCCAATTTTCTGACCCGCAACGCCGACGGCGGCATTCATCACGTCTGCTACGAGGTTGAGGACATCTACCGGGCGCGCGACCATCTCAAGGCACAAGGGGCGCGGGTGCTGGGCGATGGCGAGCCCAAGATCGGTGCCCACGACAAGCCCGTGTTGTTCCTGCACCCCAAGGACTTCAACGGTACGCTGATCGAGATCGAGCAGGCCTAGAATTCCGCCTCCCGGATGCGGGGGAGGCGGGGAAGCGACCGTCCATGAATGTCTATACCAGCATCCTCGTTTTCGCTGTCATCTGGTGGACGGTGATTTTCGCTATTCTGCCGATCGGTGTGCGCCGTGCCGAGAACCTGACGCGAGGGTCAGATCAAGGGGCGCCGGAGCGTCCCGATCTGAAGCGCAAGGCGCTGATCACAACCGCCATTACGGTTGTGCTCTGGCTGCTCTGGTACGCTGTATGGGTGCAGGATATCTTCGACTTGCGCGGCGGGTGATAAAATAGTCGACCGCACAAAAAACAAACGGTAAATCCCGGAGGATTTACCGTTCGCGCACACAACGGCTCTATCCAGTCACACGGTTCTTGTGCCGTGCCTACCCGTTTCCGGGCGCTTTTCCTCCCTCAAACTCGGGCTCCGGGCCTCAGCCCCAACCTACCCGACGCATGGTTTCTAGCCGAACCGTGGGGGTCTGCCTAGGAATTTTTCTTGCGAGCGGATACTTATTTTTGAAATCACAATGACTTGCGAAGATCGTTCGTCGTCATACCATTTCGCCGAAGCGGCCCGCAGTCGCAGCGAGCCGCCTGGCGAGATGCATCGTTAGCCGATGACGGCGAACTTGATCACGAACAGTACCGAGAGAATGCCGACGGCAGGGTGCACATCGCTGATGCGGCCTGCCGCGATTTTGATCGCGGTGTAGGTGATGAAGCCGAAGGCAATGCCTTCGGCAATCGAGAACGTGAAGGGCATGGCAAGCGCGGTGACCACGGCGGGCGCCGCTTCTGTAACGTCGCTCCATTCGATCTCAACCAGGCCGTGCGCCATGAGGCACGCGACATAGAGCAGCGCCGGCGCGGTCGCCCATGTCGGCACCGACGTCGCCAGCGGCGCGAAGAACAGCGCCAGCAGGAACAGGATTGCGACCACCACGGCCGTCAGCCCGGTCCGTCCGCCGGCGTTGATGCCCGACGCGCTCTCGATATAGCTGGTCGTGGTCGACGTGCCGACGGCGGCACCGATCATGGCTGCCGAGGAGTCGGCGATCAGCGCCCGACCCAGGCGCGGCACGGTGCCGTCCTTCTGCAGGAAGCCGGCGCGATGGGCGAGGCCGATCAGCGTGCCGGAGTTGTCGAACAGATCGACGAACAGGAACGCGAAGATCACCGTGATCAGGCCGACATTGAGCGCGCCGGCGAGGTCCATCTGCAGGAACACGGGCGCGATGCTGGGCGGCGTCGACACGACGCCGGCGAACTTGCTGACCCCCAGCAGGGCCGATGCGGCCGTGACCGCCAGTACGCCGATGATCACGCCGCCCGGCACCTTGCGGTACTCCAGCGCGGCGATCAGCACGAAGCCCACCGCGGCGAGGATCACGGGCCAGCTCTTCAGATCACCGGCTGTGACCAGGGTTGCCGGATGCGCGACGACGATCTTGGCGCCCTGAAGGGCAATCAGCGCCAGGAACAGGCCGATGCCGGCCGCGATCGCCATCTTCAAGGACTTGGGGATGGCGTTGACGATCCACTCGCGCACCGGCAGCACGCTCAGGATCAGGAAGATCACGCCCGAGATGAAGACGCAGCCCAGCGCCACCTGCCATGTGAACTTCATGCCCAGCACGACACCGAAGGCGAAATAGGCGTTCAGTCCCATGCCGGGCGCCAGCGCGATCGGGTAGTTGGCCAGGAAGGCCATCAACAATGTCCCGATCGCCGCCGCCACGCACGTCGCGACGAAGACGGCATCCTGTGGCATGCCGGCCTTGGCCAGGATGTCAGGGTTGACGAAGATGATGTAGGCCATGGTCAGGAACGTCGTGATGCCGGCCAACACCTCGGTCCGTACCGTGGTGTTGTTCTCACGCAGCTTGAATAGCGATTCGAGCATCTTCTTCTCCCCGCGACTTTTATGAAGCATTGGCCAATACGCCCTGTCGCTGCGTTGATTGTGCGAAAGGCGTACCAACCCGGCCAGCCGCAGCCGGATAATTCCTGGGGAAAATCCCATGGTCTCCTCTCCCGCGAGCGGGAGAGGAGAAAACACCGGCGTTTGCCTTCCGGGCAGGCGTTGCCTAAATTCGCGCGTCTTTTGCAGCCAGTCTGGCTGCTCATCGAGCCACAGGTCCCGATACGATGCGCCTCAGCCAGTACTTCCTGCCCACGCTGCGAGAGAATCCCGCCGAGGCCCAGATCGTCTCACACCGCCTGATGCTGCGGGCGGGGATGATCCGCCAGCAGGCCGCCGGTATCTACGCCTGGTTGCCGCTGGGCTATCGCGTGCTGCGCCGGATCGAGCGCATCGTGCGTGAAGAGCAGGATGCCACCGGGGCCCAGGAAGTTCTGATGCCGACCATCCAGTCGGCCGATCTGTGGCGCGAAAGCGGCCGCTACGACGCCTATGGTCCGGAGATGCTGCGCATCACCGACCGCCATCAGCGCGAGATGCTCTACGGGCCGACCAACGAGGAGATGATCACCACGATCTTCCGCGATGGCGTGAAGACCTACCGCGACCTGCCGCGCAATCTTTATCACATCCAGTGGAAGTTTCGTGATGAGGTGCGGCCGCGCTTCGGCGTGATGCGCGGCCGCGAGTTCCTGATGAAGGACAACTACTCGTTCGACATCGACAAGGCCGGCGCCACGCGCTCCTACAACAAGATGTTCGCGGCCTATCTGCGGACCTTCGCGCGCATGGGCTTGAAGGCGATCCCGATGCGCGCCGATACCGGGCCGATCGGCGGCGACCTCAGCCACGAGTTCATCATCCTTGCCGATACCGGCGAAAGCACCGTGTTCTGCGACAAGGGCCTGATCGACAAGGACATCCTGGGCCGCACCCTCGACTATGAGGGCGACCTGCAGCCGCTGGTCAACGAGTGGACGTCGCTCTATGCCGCCACCGACGAAAAGCACGACCAGGCCAGGTTCGAGGCCGAGGTGCCGGCCGACCGCCGCCTGGCGGCGCGCGGCATCGAGGTCGGCCACATCTTCTACTTCGGCACCAAGTACTCCGCGCCGATGAACGCGGTGGTGTCGGGGCCCAAGGGTGAGCCGATCACGGTCGAGATGGGATCCTACGGCATCGGCGTCTCGCGCCTAGTCGGCGCCATCATCGAGGCCAGTCACGATGATGCCGGCATCATCTGGCCGGAGTCGGTGGCACCGTTCAAGGTCGGCCTGCTGAACCTGAAGATCGACGACGGCGCGGTGTCGAAGGCGTGTACCGACCTCTACGGGTCGCTCAAGGCCAAGGGCATCGATGTTCTGTACGATGACCGCGACCTGCGGCCGGGCGCGAAGTTCGCCGATATGGACCTGATCGGCGTCCCCTGGCAGCTGATCATCGGTCCCAAGGGTCTCGCTGCCGGCAAGGTCGAGCTGAAGCATCGGGCGACCGGCGCGCGCGAGGAACTGGTTCTCGACCAGGCGCTGGCCAGGATCGGCGCCTGAGCGCCATCGCGCACCGGCCAACCCGGTACGGAGGAAGCATGCAGGCGTTGATCCGGTTGAGCCTCGCCGGCCTTGCGTTCCTGGCTGGACTGGGTGCCTGGACTGCCGCGTGGGCGGAGTATGTCGTGGCGGACATCGGGGTCCGTTTCCCGGATCGCCTGGCGTCGTTCGATCTCTGGAAGGGGGAGAAGTATCCCAAGGCCGAGCTGGGCCACGGCGTTGAATATCGCGCTCCCGGCTTCGCCGGCTCGGTGTATGTCTATCGCGGCGGCAACGCATCGATCCCCGATGGCGTCGCGAGCACCCTGGTGCGCTCGGAATTCGCCAAGGCACGTGGCGACATCGCGGCGTTGGCGAAGATGAAGGGCGATCCCGAGCCTGAACTGGTTGCCGAACAGCCCATCAAGGCGGTCGGTGTCGAGTTCCTGGCGGCGACCTACCGCATGCAGCGCAACGACAGGGCCGTTACCAGCCTGGTCGGCATGACCGGTGCGCGCGGGCATTTCATCAAGCTGCGGATCAGCGTGCCGGCCGCCGGCACAGTGCCGGTCACGGACGAGATGTACGCCTTCGTCGCCGCTGTCGCCCGCCTGTTGGCCAAGTCATCGAGTGCGATCGACAGGCCGCCCGTCATGGTCATCACGTCCACCCGATAGCAGCGCACGATGGCATTCAGCCCCGTCGAACGCCTGATCTCGTTGCGCTATCTGCGGGCGCGCCGGGAGGAGGGCTTCATCTCGATCATCGCCTGGTTTTCGCTGGTCGGCATTGCGCTCGGCGTCGGCACCTTGATCGTGGTGATGGCCGTGATGAACGGCTTCCGTGTCGAGTTGCTCAACCAGATCACGGCGGTCAATGGGCATCTGGGCGTCACGTCGGGTCGCGGGCCGCTCGCCGACTACCAGCCCCTGCTGGACAAGATCCAGATGATCCCCGGCGTCGCCAGCGCCAATCCGGTGGTCGAGGGGCAGGCCGTCGTGGTGTCGCCCGATGGCGTACGCGGCGTGATGGTGCGGGGGATGCGCCTGGAGGACCTTCAGGCGCGGGGGCCGATCGCTCGGTCCTTGGCGCCGTCGGCGGGCATGCGCCGCGATGGGCAGAGGTCGGACGTGTGCGCCGCGCGCGACAGCGCACCGGCGGTTATCGGGGACCGGGGCCGGCTGGCCGATCTTGCCGACGGCGGCAGCGTGGCGCTGGGCGTGCGGCTGGCCGAGGTCCTCGGTGTCAAGGTCGGCAGCGACATCGAGATCGTCTCGCCGCGCACTGTCGATACGCCGGTCGGCCGTGTGCCGCGCAAGACCCGCGTTCGCGTCGCGGCGATCTTCGAAGTCGGCATGTTCGACTACGATTCGAACTTCATCTACATGCCGATGGAGAAGGCGCAGGATTTCTTC
>DATEIF010000159.1:0-6457 GCA_035279205.1 Vineibacter sp. | reverse complement strand
TACGCCGGGCAGGCTCCACAGGCTTTCGCGCATGCCGGGGGCGACCGCGTAGCCGCCCGGCAAGGTCAGCTCGGCCTCGTTGTCGCTGTCCAACTGCATCAGCAGGCTGATGCGACCGCGTCCCTTGGCCTGGCCGATGATCTCCTTCAGGCGATCCAGCGCCGCGGCGTCGTTGAGCGTGATGCGCAGGCCGGCCGCGGCATGCTGCACGGCGTCGTCGAGCTTCTCCACGGTCTGCGTGGTGAGCTTGATCTGATCGCCATCCAGCCGCCCGTCGGCCGAGACCAGGATCGCCATGCCCGGCTGCAGCAGATCGCGCTTGGCGCTCAGCACCTCGCTGAAGATGGTCAGCTCGAAGTTTCCCGAGGCATCGGATGCCGACACGAAGGCGAACCGGTTGCCCTTCGCCGACGTCCGCTCCGCCTTGTCGATGACCGTGCCGGCAAGCTTCACGCGGGCGCTGCCATGCGACAGGCGGGCCGGCAGGTCGGCGGCGCGCACGACACCCAGGCGCTCCAGGCTGCGGCCGTAGGCCGCCAGCGGATGCGACGAGAAATAGAAGCCGATCGCCGCCATCTCGTGGTTGAGGCGCTCCATGGCCGACCAGTCGCTGACCTTGGGCAACGGCGGCCGCCGCGCCGCCGTATCGTCGCCGAACAGCGCCACCTGGTCGCTGCGCCGGCTTTCGTGGGTGGCGTTGGAGTGCTTGATCAGGCTTTCGATGGCCTGGAAGGTCTGGGCACGGTTGCCGTTCAGCGTGTCGAACGCGCCGGCGCGCACGAGGTTCTCCAGCTGCCGCTTGTTGAGCACGCGGTTGTCGAGGCGCTCGGCGAAGTCCCACAGGGTCTTGAATGCCCCCTTCGCACGCCGTTCCTGGGCCAGCGTGTCCATCGCCTCGCGGCCGATGCCCTTGATGGCGCCCAGCGCGTAGCGCACGGCCTTCTTGCCGTCCTCCGTCGTCTCGACGGTGAACTCGGCGCCCGAACGGTTGACGTCAGGCGCCAGCATCGCGATGCCCAGCCGGTCAAGCTCGCGGCGGAACAGCCCGAGCTTGTCGGTATTGCCCATATCCAAGGTCATCGACGCGGCGATGAACTCGACCGGGTAGTTCGCCTTCAGGTAGGCCGTGTGATACGAGACCAGCGCGTACGCGGCGGCGTGCGACTTGTTGAAGCCGTAGCCGGCGAACTTGTCGACCTGGTCGAAGATCGAGGACGCCTGCGGCGCCGGCACGCCGTTCTTCTGCGCGCCTTCGATGAAGATGGCGCGTTGGGCATCCATCTCCGACTTGATCTTCTTGCCCATGGCGCGACGCAGCAGGTCGGCGCCGCCCAGCGAATAGCCGGCCAGCACCTGCGCGATCTGCATCACCTGCTCCTGGTAGATGATGATGCCGTAGGTCTCCTTGAGGATGCCCTCCAGCATCGGATGCAGATGGTCGATCGGCTCCTCTTTCTGCTTGCGCTTGATGTAGCTCGGGATGTTCTCCATCGGGCCGGGCCGGTAGAGCGCCACCACGGCGATGATGTCCTCGAAACGGTCGGGCCGCAGCTTGCGCAGCACGTCACGCATGCCGCTACCTTCGAGCTGGAACACGCCCGAAACATCGCCGCGCGCCAGCATGCGATATGTCGGCTCATTCTCCAGCGGCAGCGATGCCAGGTTGATCTTCTCGCGCCCGATAAGCTCGACCGCCTTCTCCAGCACGGTCAGCGTCTTCAGGCCCAGGAAGTCGAATTTCACCAGCCCCGCCGTCTCGACCCACTTCATGTTGAACATGGTCGCCGGCAGCTGGTTCTGATCATCGCTGTCGCGGTAGAGCGGCACCAGCTCGTCGAGCGGACGGTCGCCGATCACCACGCCGGCGGCGTGGGTCGAGGCGTTGCGGAACAGCCCTTCCAGCCGCAGCGCCAAATCGATCAGGCGCTTGATCTCAGGATCCTGGTACTGCTCCTTCAGCAGCGGCTCGCTCTCCAGCGCCTGCGCCAGCGTGACCGGCTTGGCCGGGTTGTTGGGCACCAGCTTGCAGATGCGGTCGACCTGGCCATAGGGCATGCCCAGCACGCGGCCGACGTCACGCAACACGGCGCGCGCCTGCAGCTTGCCGAAGGTGATGATCGAGGCGACACGGTCGGCGCCGTACTCATCGCGCACGTACTTGATGACCTTGCCGCGCTTGTCCTGGCAGAAGTCGATATCGAAATCCGGCATCGACACGCGCTCGGGGTTCAGGAACCGCTCGAACAGCAGGCCCCAGCGCAACGGATCGAGGTCGGTGATCTTGAGCGCCCAGGCGACCAGGGAGCCGGCGCCCGACCCGCGGCCCGGGCCGATCGGCACGTCGTGATCCTTACCCCAGCGGATGAAGTCGGCGACGATCAGGAAGTAGCCGGAGAAGCCCATGCGGTCGATCATGTCGACCTCGTAGGCCAGCCGCTTCTCGTACTCCGGGAACGGAATGTTGTCGGCCAGCCGACCGGCATCGCGCAGGGCGACGAGACCGGCCTCCGCCATCTCGCGCAGCGCCGCGCCCTCGGAACGCTCGCCCAGTTGCGGGTAGCGCGGCAGGATCGGCTTGCGCGGCTCGGGCATGTAGGCGCAGCGCTGCGCCACCGCCAGCGTGTTGTCGCAGGCCTCGGGCAGGTCGGCGAACAGGGTGCGCATCGCATCGGCCGGCTTCAGCCAGTGCTCCGGCGTCAGCCGGCGGCGGTTGGGATCGTCGTGCAGCGTGCCCTGGGCGATGCACATCAGGATATCGTGCGCCTCGAACATGTCGGGCGACGCGAAGTGAGCGTCGTTGGTGGCGACCAGCGGCAGGCTGTGGCTGTAGGCAAGATCGATCAGCATCGGCTCGACCCGTCGCTCGACGGCCTCGCCGTGGCGTTGCAGCTCGATGTACAGCCGATCGCCGAACAGGCTCTTCAGGCGTTCCAGCAGGTGCGCGGCCGCAACGTCCTGTCGATCAGCCAGCAGGCGACCCAGCGCGCCGGTGGCGCCGCCCGTCAATGCGATCAGACCGTCGGTATGCCCCTCCAGCTCCGCCAGAGGCAACGCCGCCATCGAGCCGGTCTTGTGCTGCAGGTGCGCCGCGCTCACCAGCCGCAGCAGGTTGAGATAGCCCTGCTCGTTCTGCGCCAGCAGTGCCAGCCAGTCGGCCTGCGGTGTCTTCACCGCACCGACGATGCCGCCCTCTTCCTCGCGCCGGATCGCCAGATCGCAACCGACGATGGGCTGCACGCCTGCGTTCGCGGCGTACTGGGCGAATTCGAGGGCGCCGAACAGATTGTCCCTATCGGTGACCGCCACGGCCGGCATGGCCATCGACTTGGTCAGCGCCGCCAGCTTGTCGAGCTTGATCGCACCCTCGGCCAGCGAATAGGCCGAGCGCACACGCAGATGGACAAAGGGAGCAAAGGACATGGTGGCCGAGGGGGTGTTGATCGTTGATCGCTATCTTCGGTCAGATCGGATGTGGAAAACCAGGGTCGTCTGAAAAATGCTTCGCGCGAGAAGCGCACCGGCGCGGGAAGCATCTTATCCAATGAAATCAGCGCTTTGATTCTAGCCGAATTCCGGCGCGGAAAGCCGCGGAAGCCCGAATCGAGCCTCCTTCAGCCAAGTACGCCAGGGCCCAGACGTGGTATTCACCGCTGCAGCCATCGGACTTTGCCAGCCGGAGACGGACCATGGACGTGGCCAATTTCAAAGCATCGCTTCAGGCCGACTCGCCGCTCGCCGGTCTCTCGCCGCCGCTGGCCGCGCTCTGGTGGCTGGGCAAGGGTGACTGGAACAAGGCCCACGAAATCGCCCAGGAACACGATGACCAGCCGAGCGCCTGGGTGCACGCGCACCTTCATCGTGTCGAAGGCGATCTCTCCAATGCAGGCTACTGGTATCGCCGCGCGCAACGACCCGAAGCGACGGCACCGCTGGACGTCGAATGGGCAACGATCGTGGACGCGCTGCTGAGCGGCGGCCCATCATCGCTGTGATGGCAGTCCGGCTGCGCGCCGCTTGGCGGCGCCACCAACGTCATTTGCAAGAGCACGAGTCGCCGGGCTTCTTGCGCAGGTTCGTCTCGACCCAGCGTACGGCGTCGGGGCCAAAGTCGAATGTCGGGCCGATGATGCAGATCGTCGAATCGTCGCGGCCGCTCTTCATCTGAGACAGGCTGCGAGTGTCGACAACGATACGATCGTTACGGCAATAGACATAGGTCGTAGCCATGGCCACGCTGGGAATGCAGGTGGCCAGGATCGTCAGGCCGATGGTGGCGAGACGCATGGTGATCTCCTCCCCGTAAGTGATTGTTTTTGCGTACGCTACATCAGGCGAACGGCGGCAATGATCTCCAGCCACTCCTGTTCGGCGCAACGTTCTCGCCGATCAGACTGTGCACCTCCCGTCATCGTGTCCGATTGCGGTGATCTGCAGCCATGGGGCGGCCAGGATGGCCGCCCCATGCCGATGCGCTAGGCCGCCTTGACGCCCAGGACGGCCTTCAGCTCGAGGAACTCGTCCAGGCCCCACTCGCCGAACTCGCGACCGTTGCCCGACTGCTTGAAGCCGCCGAACGGCGCGGACATGTCCATGGGTGCGCCGTTGAGATGCACGTTGCCGGCGCGCAGCTGACCCGCTACCCGGCGCGCGTTGTCGGCGCTGCCCGACTGCACATAAGCCGCCAGGCCATAGGGCGTGTCGTTGGCCATCGTGACGGCCTGCTCTTCGGTCTCGTACGGCAGGATCGACAGCACCGGCCCGAAGATCTCCTCGCGCGCGATGGTCATGTCGTTGCGTACGTTGGCGAACACCGTCGGCCGCACGTAGTAGCCACGGTTGACGCCCTCGGGCCGGCCGGGTCCGCCGGTCACCAGGGTAGCGCCCTCGGCGATCCCCGCCTCGATCAGGCGCTGGATCTTGTTGTACTGCAGTTCGCTCACCACCGGGCCGAGCGCCGTTTCCGCCACTGTCGGATCGCCGACCTTCAGGCTCTCCGCCGCTTTCTTGGCGATCGCCGCGGCAGCATCGTGCTGGGCCTTCTGCACGAACAGGCGGGTCGGCGCGTTGCACGACTGGCCGCTGTTCTGCATCACGCCGCGCACACCGCCACTGATGGCCTTCTCCAGGTCGGCGTCAGGCAGCACGATGTTGGCCGACTTGCCGCCCAGCTCCTGATGCACGCGCTTGACGGTGTCAGCCGCCGCCTTGGCGACCTGCACGCCAGCCCGGGTCGAGCCGGTGAACGACACCATGTCGACGTCGGGGTGCGAGGAGATCGCCTGCCCGACCGTCGGACCGTCGCCGTTCACCAGGTTGAACACGCCCTTGGGCACGCCGGCATCGTGCATCACCTCGGCGAACAGGATGGCGTTCAGCGGCGCGATCTCGCTGGGTTTCAGCACCATGGTGCAGCCCGCCGCCAGTGCCGGCGCCACCTTGCACACGATCTGGTTGATCGGCCAGTTCCACGGCGTGATGAAGCCGCACACGCCCACCGCCTCCTTGGCCAGCAGAGTGGTGCCGCGCATCTCCTCGAACTGGAACTCCTTCAGCACCTTGATCATCTGCATCAGATGGCCGACGCCGGTCGCCGCCTGCGCCTTGGTCGCCAGCGTGATCGGCGCGCCCATTTCCATCGAGATCGCCTTGGCGACGTCGTCGTAGCGCTTCTTGTAGGCAGCCAGGATCGCCTCCAGCAGGGCTACCCTCTCCTCGCGCGTCGTGCGCGAGAAGCTGGGGAAGGCGGCCTTGGCGGCGGCCACGGCACGATCGACGTCCTTGGCCGATCCCAGGCTGATGCGCGCGCACGGTTCTTCGGTGGCGGGGTTGATCACGTCGAACGGACGCGGCTCAGCCGGCGCCACCCAAGCACCGTTGATGTAGAAATTCAGATGATCGGACATGGTTTCCCTCCGTTGTGGGCAGGCTGACGGCTCCAGCTTCCTCAGGGGGCCAGCCTGCACCGAACCGCGCCTCGATACCAGCCTGGCGTAGGCGGCGAACGGCCATCCGGCACTCTCGCACGCCACCGATTTCAGCTGACATATCGCCTGTCGGATCGGCCCGTCAGACCATCACGAGCGTCGATGGTGCCGCTGCGTCGATATATTCAACAATATATATCGTTCATTGACAATGCGAGTCTCAGGCAGCGCCGATTCATCCTTCGACAAGCAGGCCGTCTTCCAGCCGGATGATGCGGTCCATACGTGCGGCGAGCTCGGGGTTGTGGGTGGCGATCAGGGCCGCCAGGCCGGCACCGCGGGTCAACGCCAGCAGCTGGCGAAAGACCGTGTCCGACGTGCCGTGATCGAGGTTGCCGGTCGGTTCGTCGGCCAGCAGCAGCAGCGGATTGGTGACGATCGCGCGGGCGATGGCGACGCGTTGCTGCTGGCCGCCCGAGAGCTCGGAGGGCAGGTGATGCTCGCGGCCGCTCATGCCGACCCGCGCCAGCGCC
>DATEIF010000158.1:0-10863 GCA_035279205.1 Vineibacter sp. | reverse complement strand
GTCGCACTCGATGCGGAACGCGTCGCGGTCGCGGTGGATGTAGCCGGCGTTGGCGCCGGGGAAGTGCGCCGGGCACAGCAGGCTTTTGTGCTCGACGCAGTGCTCCAGCACCTTGCGGCGCGAGCGCGCCGACATGTCCTGGTCCCAGCAGAACTGGCTTGACCAGTCGGGATAATAGACCTGCACCGGATGGTGCATGATGTCGCCGCTGAAGACGGCCTCGCGGCCGCCGTCGGCGAGGCGAATCGCGATCGACCCCGGCGTGTGGCCCGGCGCATCCATGATGGTCAGCAGCGGGTCGGGCTGATGATCGACATCGATCATGACCGCCTGCTTGGCCGCGACGACCGGCAGCACGCTGTCGTCGAACGAGCCACCGTTGACCTCCTCGCCGCTCTTGTGCCGCCGCTCGTCTTCCCAGTGTGCGTATTCCTTGCGTGCAAAGAGATAGCGCGCGTTGGGGAACGTCGGCACCCAGCGGCCGTTCTCGAGTTTCGTGTTCCAGCCGACATGGTCGACGTGCAGATGCGTGCACATGACGAAATCGACGCTCTCGGGCGCGACGCCTGACGCCTGCAGCCGGTCGAGGAACGGCGTGTTGAGATTGTTCCAGTTGGGCGCGCTGCGCGTCTTGTGATTTCCCAGGCACGTGTCGACCAGGATGGTGTGGTGCGGCGTGCGGACCACCCAGGCATGCACGCTGCCGACCAGCCGGTCGCTGCCGGCCTCGACGTGGTCCGACACCATCCAGTGCTTCTGCGCGTCGAACGCTTCCTGGTCGAACCGCGGGAACATCCGATTGGGCTTGAAACCCGGTCCGCACAGCTCTTCCACCTTGGCGATCGATGCGTTGCCGATGGCGCGTACCGTCATTCGTCTCCTCCTTTTTGACGGCAGGCAGTCTATCGGGCGCGTGTCGGCGGGGAACCCGTGCCGGGCGAAGGGGAGGTGTGCAAGGGCGCTTCTGGCCAACTGTCCAAGGGCAGAAAGGCCGGTGGCATCGGCCTCGGAGTACCTGAATCCCCAGAAAAAGGGCCTAAATCCGGTATTTTTCGCTTGCGATACCCACTATATCCATTGCGCAAGCGGGGATTCTTCGTATTCTAGCTGCGCTTCGCCGGTCGTCTCTTAGGGGGTGCGGCCGGGCGGAGGCCCCCTGAAGAGAAGGAAAAAAGCCCATGGCTGCTGCGAAGGCTTCTGTCACCACCATTCCGCTGTCGAAGCTCCTCGCCGAGCTGGCGGAAAAGCACGAGTTGTCGAAGAAGGCGGTCGGTGCCCTGTTTGACGATTTCGTCAGCCTGACGGTCAAGAACCTGAAGAAGGGCAACAAGGTCCGCATCACCGGGCTGGGGATCATGCAGGTCCGCAACCGCCCGGCGCGCATGGGCCGCAACCCCGCCACCGGCGAGCCGATCAAGATCAAGGCGTCGAAGAAGGTTGCCTTCCGCGTCGCCAAGGATCTGAAGGAAGCCATTTGATCTGGCGCGTGCCGCCCATAGCGGCGGCACCCTGGATGGCGAAAGCGCCCGATCGTTGATCGGGCGTTTTTCGTTTTCTCTCCCTCCCCACGAAGTGGGGAGGTGCCCCGAAGGGGCGGAGGGGACCCTACGTGGTCTCTCTAACCAAACCTCATAACTGAGATCACGTCGGCTCCCCATCCGGCCTTCGGCCACCTTCCCCACTGCGAGGGAAGGGAAAACGTCACGCCGCGTAGGCCACCGGTTTGGCGCTGCCCTTGATCTGGGTGCGATGCATCACGCGCCGGGCCGTGGAGTCGAACGGATCACGCCGGTGCATGGTGGTGCGGTTGTCCCACAGCACCAGGTCACCCACCCGCCAGCGATGCGCGTAGGTGAATTGCGGTTGGGTCGCGTGCGCCCACAGCGCGTCGAGCAGTGCGTCGGACTCGGCCGGCGTATAGCCCTCGACATAGGAGTTGCGGCGGCGGCCGAGATAGAGCGCCGGCACGCCGGTGGCGGGATGAACGCACACGGCCGGATGCCAGGCACCCGGCGCCTGATGCGGATCGTCGGTGGCCGTCACGCCCTGGCGCAGATAGCCGCCTGAGTTGTAGGTGCCGTCGTGCTTGATGCGCCGGCCGCGGATCCTGGCCGCGAGCGCCGCGGGCATCTCGGCGAACGCCGCCTGCATGGCGCAGAACCAGGTATCGCCGCCGGTCGGCGGCAGCTCCAGCGCGTAGAGCATCGAGGCATCGGGCGGTGCCTCGAGATAGCTCATGTCGGTGTGCCACACGGCTTCGCCCGCGCCCAGCGCGCCGATCGGCTCGCCCTTGGCGTCGAGCACGTTGGAGACGACATAGATGTCGGGATAGCCCGGAGGGCTCATGCGGCCCTTTTCCTGGTTGGGTGGCGGATCGAGCTCGCCCAGCCGGCGGCTGAACGCCAGCAGATCGTCATCGGAGAGCTTCTGGTCGCGCACCAGCACAAAGGCACGCCGATGCCAGGCGTGCTCGATGGCGGCAAACTCGGCATCGCTCAGGTGGGCGAGGTCGACGCCGGAGATCTGCGCGCCGATCGCGGGCGTGACGTCTGTGATGGTGAGCGTCATGGGTGCACTCCCTTGTCGTCGCGAACGTTACTGTCATTCCGAGCGCAGCGAGGAATCTTTCCCTTGGGCGCACTGCCAGCCGCCCAAAAGATCCCTCGCTGCGCGCGGGATGACAAGGGTCCTCAGCCGGTGAATGTCGCGAAGACCTCCTCGATCGCCTGCTGCTGCCGGCCCGTGGCCGACGAGGCGACGATGATCGGCGTGCGCACGCCGGCATCGTACCAGGCGGCGAGCTCGTCGCGGACCCGCGCCGGCGGCCCGAACAGCGTGACGTCGGCCAGCCACTTGTCGCTCATCAGCGTCGCAAGCGCGTCGGTGCGTTGCGCCGCGATCGCCTGTTCCACCGCCGCCATCTCCTCGACGTAGCCGCATTCCTTCCAGTAGTTGCGATAGTTCGGCAGCAGCAGGTAGCTGCTCAAGGTGCGCCGGTTCACGGCCTTGGCCGCCTCGATGTCATCACTGATGCAGGTCGGGATCATGTTGCCGATGAAGAACGTCGCGCTCGCGCGCTTGGCGTCCGGCAGATGCGCCAGCGAGGCGCCCATGGCCGAGCGGCAGGCGTTGGCGAACACCACGCCGTCGCCGATCTCGCCGGCCAGCGCCACCATCTTGCGACGCAGGGCGGCGATCACCACCGGCGGCAGCCCGCCTTGTCCGGGTTGGGCGCGCAGCTTCTCGACAAAGGCGCGGGTGTCGGCCAGCGGCTTGCCGGCCTTGGCCTCCATGCGCGCATGGCCGGGCGCATGCGCCACGCCGATGCCGAAGCGGAAGCGGCCGCCGGAGATCTCATGGATGAACGCCGTCGCCTCGGCGAAGTCCGACACGCTGCGGGCATAGATCGGCGCAATGGCGGTGCCGAACGTGATGCGCTCGGTGTTCCAGGCCAGGGCCTCGCAGACCGACATGTTGCTGAAGCGGCTGGGCACGTAGATGCCCTGATAGCCCCGGCGCTCGGCCTCGCGCGCGGTCTCGATCATGGCGCGGCGACGGCCGGGTGTGGCGATGACGCACAGGGCGGGAAGCTTCAGCGGCACATGGTCCTCCTGGTTCTATTCTGTCGCCCCGAGCATAGCGAGATCATCGCGAGCGAAGCGAGCCCTGGGAGCGCGGGCCTCCGGCCCGCATTGGCGGGTAGCGGCGAGGCATGAGCGGGCGGGACGCCCGCGCTCCCAAGAATGGTTCATGATCAGCTCAGTATCGCCACGGTCTTACGCTTGATCAGGTCGAAGTCGATCGCTGCACCCAGGCCGGGGCCGTTGGGCACATGCACCAGGCCGTCGCGGCCAACCACGATGTCCTGCTGCAGTCCGTATTTCTGCGCGCCGTCGGGCAGCAACACCTCGAAGAACTCGGTGTTCCGGATGGCGGCGATCACATGCAGGTTGGCGACGTTGTTGAGCGAGTTGCCGCCGTGATGGACCTCGAAGTTCATGCGGAACGCCTCGGCGAGATGCGCCGCCTTCACCAGGGTGGTGATGCCGCCCTTCACCGCCACGTCGCCGCGCAGGAAGTCGGTGGCCTGCAGCATGATCCACGGCGCGTAGCTCTCGTAGCCGGCGATCGGGTATTCGGTGGCCAGGATCGGGATGGAAAGCTTCTGCTTCAGCTTGACGTAGTTGTAGATGTCCTGGTCGGCCAGCGGATCCTCGTACCAGTGGAAGCCGAGGTCCTGCGCCGCCAGCCCGACGCGCACAGCGGCAGGGAAATCGTAGCTCCAGGTCGAGTCGAGCATCACCGTGTAGTCATCGCCGACGGCTTTGCGCACCGCCTCGCAGACCTTGATGTCCTCGCGCCAGCGGGTCGGCGGGTGGATCTTGTAGGCGGCCCACCCGGCATCGCGGTGGCGCACCGCTTCCTCGGCATAGGCTTCCGGTGTCGCCAGCACGGCGGAGCTGGCATAGGCCGGGATGCTTTCACGATAGGTGCCCAGCAGGCGGTGGATCGGTTGGCCGATCGCCTTGCCGGCAACATCCCACAGCGCCACGTCGACGGCCCCGATCGGGCGCACGCCCGCGACGCGCTGGCGGCGCCAGATGTCCTGGTTGAGCCGCTCGCGCTCCAGCGGATCGCGGCCCACCAGCACCGGCTTGAGATGGGTGATCAGGCCCTGGCCGTCGGTGGTGGCCGGGTTCATCGCCGAGCCCAGGAAGGCATGGCCCTCGATGCCCTGGTCGGTGATCAGCCGCAGCAGGCCGAGCTGGCTTTTGCCGCCGAAGCGGCCGGTATGGCTGCCATAGGTCGTGGCCGGGATGTCGTCCCACGCAAACAGTGTGAGCGTGACGTCCGTGATCTTCATGGCGCGCCCTCCCATCGTCGCCGCGACTGTAGCGGATGCGGCGATGATGGCGGCATGTGCATCACGCATGGTTGCTGCGCGGGTGGGCGCGTTTGCTGTCTCGACATGACACGGCAAGCTCGGCGCGCTTCACGTCATTGCGAGCGCGACGGGGAATCGTCCGCGAGAGGAGACTCGACCGCCATGTCTCGCTACGTTCGACGCAACGATCCGCCGGGAGCCGCTACATGAAGATCGCGCGCATCGACGCCACCTGGGCGCATGTCCCGATCCCGCCGTCGGGCCAGCATGTCAGCAATTTCGGCCTCGTGGCCTCGTTTGATTCAGTGATCGTGCGCATCGAGACCGACGGTGGCCTGGTCGGGTGGGGCGAGGCCAAGGCCGGCGTCGGCTCGGCCGCGTCGTGCGCCGGGCTGGCCGCCATCGTGCGCGATGACCTGGCGCCGCTGCTGCTGGGCCAGGATCCGCGCGATATCTCCCGCCTGTGGGACGTGATGTACAACACGCCGCGCCACGGGCATGCGATCGCGCGCGGGCACGGCATGCCGCAGCTCGGCCGGCGCGGGCTGTCGCTGGCCGCCATCGGCGGCATCGACATCGCGCTGTGGGACATCCTGGGCAAGTCGCTCAACGCGCCGGTCTGGCGCCTGCTGGGCGGCCGCCGAGCCGAACGCATGCCGGCCTATGCCTCGGGCGGCTGGGCTGACGCCAGGACCATCGGTGCCCAGCTTCAGGGCTATATCGCCAAGGGCGGCTTCAAGGCGGTGAAGATGCGGGTCGGCGTGATGGACGGCACGCCCGCTCGCTCGGCCGAGCGCGTGAAGGCGGCCCGCGCGGCGCTGGGGCCCGATATCGGCCTCGCTTGCGACGCGCACGGCACCTTCACGGTGGCCGAGGCCAAGGCGTTCGCGCGCATGGTCGAGGACTGCGACCTGATGTGGTTCGAGGAGCCGGTCTCGGGCGACGACAAGGCCGGCATGGCCGAGGTGCGCCGCGCATCCTCGGTGCCGATCAGCGCCGGCGAGAGCGAGTTCACCCGCCACGATTTCCGCGATCTGGCCGAGCTGCGCGCCGCCGACATCCTGCAGCCTGACCTCGCCATCGCCGGCGGCATCAGCGAGGCATTGCGTATCTCCGCGATCGCCTCGGCCTTCAACCTGCGGCTGGCGCCGCATCTGTGGTCGGGCGCGCCGGGCTTCGCCGCCGGGCTGGCGGTCGCCGCCAACGCGTCGGCCGGCTTCATCCTGGAGTATTCGCTGGGCAGCAATCCGATGCTGCAGGACCTGGTCCGGGAGCGCTTTCCCGTCGAGGACGGCATGGTGGCGATCCCCGACCGGCCGGGGCTTGGAATCACGGTCGATGAATCGTTCCTGAAAAAGTACGCGCGCAGCTGAGGAGGTCGCCGATGGAGTCCGCTCGCTCCGAGCCCATGATGGTTGGCGCAGCGACCGTCTTCGTGGTGCGCGACATCGCGGCCAGCATCGCGCACTACCGTGATGTGCTGGGCTTCGATGTCACCTTCGAATACGGCGAGCCGATCTACTATGCCTGCCTCTGCCGCGACGAGGTCCAGCTGCACCTGCTGGCCGGCAGCGGAACCAAGCGCCTGCCGGGCCATGGCGGGCTGTGCATCTTCGTGCGCGATGTCGATGCGGTGCATGCCGAGCTGGCGGCGCGCGGCGCCAACGTGATCAAGCCACCGGCGGACTATGCCTACGGCATGCGCGATTTTGACGTGACGGATCTCGATGGCAATCAGATCACCTACGGCATGCAGAGTCCTGGTGCGTAGTTGTCGGCGAGGGGAGGCGTAAGATGTTGAGACGGACGTTCGTCGGCGCCGCCGCGGCCGCCGCCGGCCTCGTCGGCCCGGCGATGGCGCAACCGCTGAAGCAGGATGTGCGGCTGTACTGCGGCTTCCCGCCCGGCGGCACCGCCGATCTGCTGTCGCGCCTGCTGGCCGATGCGCTCACGCCCGTGGTGGGCCAGAAGGTGATTGTCGAGACCAAGACCGGCGCCAGCGGCTTCATCGCCAACGAGGCCGTCGCCAAGGCGGCGCCCGACGGCCACACCATCCTGCTGGCGGGCATGGCGGCGTTCTGCGTGTCGCCGGTGATGCCGGGGCAGAAGCTGCCGATCGACGTCGACAAGGACCTGACGCCGATCGCCAATGTCGCCGGCGTCTACAACATGCTCGTGGTCGGCCGTCCGGCGCCGTTCCGCCTGGTGCCCGAGATCATCGACCAGGCCAAGGCGAACCCCGGCAAGTTCACCTATGCCTCCACCGGCAACGGCACGTCGCAGCATCTGGCAGGCGAGATGTTCAAGAGGCTGGCCGGCGTCGATCTGGTGCATGTGCCCTATCGCGGCGGTGCGCCGGCCATCCAGGACATGGTGGCCGGCAACGTCAACATGATGTTCGGCAACATGCCGGAATTTCTGGGCCAGATCGCCGGCGGCAACCTGATCCCGGTCGCCTTCGGCGCACCGCGCGCCTCGCCGCTGTTCCCCGGCCTGCCGCTGATGTCGCGCTGGCTGCCCGACTTCAAGATCGTGAACTGGTTCGGCATGTTCGGCCCGGCCGGCCTGCCGGCCAATCTCGTGCAGTTCTGGAACCGCGCGGTGCGTACTGCGCTGGCCAGGGACGAGGTCCAGAAGCGCATGGTCGAGAACGGCATGGAGAGCCTGATCAGCGCGCCCGAGGCGCTGAAGGCCACCATCGCCGCCGACCGTGCGTCGTGGGCTGATGTCATCAAAGCCGCCGGCATGCGCGCGGATTGATATCCTTCTCCCCGCGCAGGCGGGGAGAAGGTGGCGTGAAGCGCCGGATGAGGGGCTTCGCGCCTCTGACACACGTACGCCGGCGAAAGGCATCCATCGCGGCCGGTGTTCTGCGGTAGCATCGCGAAGCCCCTCATCCGCCCTTCGGGCACCTTCTCCCGCCTGCGCGTGGAGAAGGGTCTAGTCAGGAGACGACACCATGGCCACCGACCACCTGCTCGAAACCAACGAAGACGGCGTCGCCGTGCTGACGATGAACCGGCCCGACGTGTTGAACGCCATGTCGCGGCCGATGCTGGAGGCGCTGCTGTCGGCGGTGCGCCGCATCGCGACCGACGATGCCGTCGGCTGCATCGTGCTGACCGGCGCCGGCCGCGGCTTCTGCTCGGGCGGCGACGTGCGCGCCATGGCCGAGCGCAGCGAAACGGTGGCCGGCACCCTGGAGAGCAAGGCGGTCGACCTGCGCGAGCGCATGGAGGTCTCACGCCTGCTGCACGAATCGGCCAAGCCGACGATCGCCATGGTCAACGGGCCGGCCGCCGGCGCCGGCCTCAGCCTGGCGCTCGCCTGCGACATGCGCTTCATGGCCGCCGGTGCGCGGATCTCCACCGCATTCGCCAATGTCGGCTACTCCGGCGATTTCGGCGGCAGCTTTTTCCTCACCCAGCTCGTGGGCTCGGCCAAGGCGCGCGAGCTCTACCTGCTGGCCGAGCGTGTCGATGCCGCCGAGGCGCTGCGGCTGGGGATCGCCAACCGCGTCTTTCCCGATGCCGAGCTGCGCGCCGAGACGATGAAGGTGGCGCGCCGCATCGCCCAGGGCCCGCGCGTGGCCTACCGCTACATGAAGCGTAACCTGAACGCCGCCGAAAGCGGTTCGCTCGCCGAAGTCTTCGACCTCGAAGCCTGGGGCCATACCCGCAGCGGCGAGACCGAGGACCACAAGGAGGCATCGAAAGCCTTCGTCGAAAAGCGCCCGCCGGTCTTCAAGGGCCGCTGACACCGGATCGCCACGGACAGTGCTTTTGCACCGCGTGGAACTTGCACCAGGTCTCAGCGTTCATGGTGCACAGTTCACGAGGGAAGAACATGAAGACGTTCCGCCTGTCCGCCGGCGCTGCCGCGATCGCGCTATCCGCCCTGATGACCGGCCCTGGCTTCGCCCAGGGGCAGCCGCAGACGATCACCAAGGTCGACGTCCAGCAGGTGTCGACCGGATTCCGCGCCTCCAAGGTCATCGGCGCCGATGTCGTGAACGGCGCCAACGAATCGATCGGCAAGATCGACGACGTGATCATCGCCAACGACGGCAAGGCGCCTTATGCGGTGCTGTCGATCGGCGGCTTTCTCGGCATCGGCGGGCGACTGATCGCGGTGCCCTATGACTCCCTGCGGGTCGTCGAGCAGAAGATCATGCTGCCCGGCGCCTCCAAGGAGCAGCTCAAGGCGCTGCCGGAGTTCAAGTACGCCAGCAACTAGGCCGCCGAATGCCGATCTATCGATTGGAGCCTGTGGATCGCGACTCGCCGCACTGGCAGCGCAGCTGGCACCGCGAGGAGTGCCTGGTGGGCGCGCAGACGCAGGCCGAGGCGCGCGAGCTGGCGGCGGCGGTGTTCGATCAGGTCGCGCGACACGAAGGCAGCGAACCGCTGACGTCGCCGTGGACCAACGAGGACCTGGTCAGTATCGCCGAGGCCGACGCTGTGCCTGACCATATGACGTTGGGAATGGTCGCATTGCCCGATGGCCTGGGCGGCTGGCAGCTGCGCGGACAAGGCGTCGACAGCACCGAGATCGATTCCTGAAACCCTGTGCATCGGACGGAGCATGGACGATAAGGTGGAACAGCATCAGGCAGCACGCATCGATGTCGATGCCGAGCAACACGTGCGGTACTGGTCGAAGACCCTGCATGTCCATCCGACGGATCTCAGGGTGGCTGTCGAGACTGTCGGTCCGATGGTCGAAGATGTCCGCCGCTATCTGAAGCGCGGCAACGGCGAGAAGTGATCGTCGTCCTGAGCGACCTTGCGGTGATCCGATCGGACTGCCATCCCGCGCTGCGCTCGGGATGACGACGCGCTGTGGCGGCGGTCAGGCCATCACAGGCCCAGCACCATCTTGGCCATGATGTTCTTCTGCACCTCGGTCGAGCCGCCGTAGATCGAGGCCTTGCGCCAGTTGTGGTAGGTCGGCGCCGCGGTGGCGGCATATTCCGGGCCGATCGGCGGCTCGTTCCAGCCGTCGAACAGTGCCTTCTTCACATAGGGAATGGCGTAGTAGCCGACCGCCTCGCAGACCAGCTCGGTGATGGCCTGCTGCACGTCGGTGCCCTTGACCTTCAGCATCGAAGCGCCGGTGCCCGGCCCTTGGCCCGCGCTCTCGCGTGAGAGCACGTCGAGCTCGATGTACTCCAGCGCCGTCAGGTCGATCTCGATCTGCGCGATCTTCTCGGCGAACGTACGCTCCTCGATCAGCGGCGCGCTGCCGATCTGCTCGGCGCGCGCGATCTCCTTCAACCGGCGCAGCGCGTTCTTCGACCGGCCGACGGCGGCGATGCCGGCGCGCTCATGGCCGAGCAGGAACTTGGCGTAGGTCCAGCCCTTGTTCTCCTCGCCCACCAGGTCCTCGCGCGGCACCTTCACGTCGGTGAGGAACACCGAGTTCACGTCGCTGGTGCCGTCGACGGTGACGATGGGCTGCACCTCGACGCCGGGTTGGCGCATGTCAATCAGCAGGAACGAGATGCCGTCCTGCGGCTTGGCGTCGGGCTTGGTGCGTGCCAGGCAGAACATGTGATCGGCATAGTGGGCGAAGCTGGTCCATGTCTTCTGGCCGTTGACGACGTAGGCATCGCCGTCGCGCACCGCGCGGGTGCGCAACGACGCGAGGTCGGAGCCGGCGCCGGGCTCGGAGTAGCCCTGGCACCACCAGTCCTCGCCCGAGAGGATGCGCGGCAGGTACTTCGCCTTCTGCTCGGCGTTGCCGAAGGTGTAGATCACCGGCCCCACCATCTGGATGCCGAACGGCATCACGCGCGGCGTGTTGGCGTAGGCCAGCTCCTCGTTGAAGATGTAGCGCTGCGTCAGGCTCCAGCCGGTGCCGCCGTATTCCTTCGGCCACGCCGGCGCGATCCAGCCCTGGCGGTGGAGGATGCGATGCAAGGTCAGGTAATCCTCGCGCTCGACCTGGAGATTGCGGCGCACCTTCTCGGTCAGCTC
>DATEIF010000157.1:0-5695 GCA_035279205.1 Vineibacter sp. | reverse complement strand
TTCGATCTCGACGGCGCCCTCGCCCACGATGGGGTCCTTGTACTGCGAGATCTGGTAGCCCGCCGGCAGGTCGGCATAGAAGTAGTTCTTGCGGTCGAACACCGAGCGCAGGTTGATCTTGGCGTTCAGCCCCAGCCCGGTCCGCACCGCCTGTGCCACGCAATGCGCGTTGATCACTGGCAGCATGCCGGGCATGGCGGCGTCGACCAGCGACACCTGGGTGTTGGGATCGGCGCCGAATTCCGTCGGCGCGCCCGAAAACAGCTTGGCCTGCGACACGACCTGGGCATGGACCTCCAGGCCCATCACGATTTCCCAGTTGCCCGTTTCGCCCTTGATCAAAGACATGATTCGCCCGGTGGAAAGCGCATGATACGGGGGTAATTAGGGCTTCGCGGACCAGATGTCCATCCTGGGAGCACGGGCGTCCCGCCCGATCATGCGGGCCGGAGGCCCGCGCTCCCAGGCAAAACTACCGCGGCGGGGTCCACACGGTCAGGAACCGCTGCACCACGGCGGCGGAGTTGTCGGACGCCAGGCGGAAGAAGGTGCGCAGCTCGTTGGCGCCCTCGCCGCCGCCAGCGAGGTCCGACAGGCTGCGGAAGGCGATGAACGGGACGCCGTTGGCGTAGGCCACCATCGCCACCGCGGCGCTCTCCATGTCGAGCACCTGGGCCTGGAAGGTGGCAAACACATATTGCCGGAAGGCGGTGTTATCGACGAACGCCTGGCCCGACACGCCGTTGCCGCCGACGACGAAGCGCGGCGCATGACTGAGGCAGTCATTGTCCGCGGCACAGCGCTTCAGGTCGATGGCACCGATCTTGTCAGCCGCCGCCAGCATGGCGGGGTCGGCGTCGAACCAGAAGCGTTTCTCGGCACCGCCCTTGGTGCTGCGCACGCCAACTTCCAGCGGGAAGATCATGCCGTGGTTGGCATACGGCGTCTTCATCCACGGCGGCGGCTGGAAGCGGCCGTCGGTCTCACGCGCGAACGCCGCCTCGAGGTACTGGCCCCAGCGCGTGACGGCGACCACATCGCCGATGCGCAGCGCCGGATCGACGCCGCCGGCGATGCCGCTCACCACAATGCCGGTGACATCGAAGCGGTCGAGCACCAGCTGCGACGTCATCGCCGCGTTCACCATGCTGATGCCGCACAGGAACAGCACCACCTTGCGGCCGCTGAGCGTGCCGGTGACGAACTCCACACCGTTCACAGTGTGGCTCTTCGCATCGACGACGGCGGCCTTCAGCGCCATCCATTCCGGTTCGTAGGCGGAGATGACCGCGATGCGCGGCTCAGGGTCGAGGCGATCGGCCGCACGCGCCGGCGCCACGATCGCAAGCGCGAGCCACATCGTGGCCAGGATGAGAGCGCGCATGATGGCCAGCCTCCTTGCCATGCCCACACTGTCATCCGGAGCGTAGCGAGGGATCTCCCGAAAATGGAGTCTCCTGATGACGGTGCATTTCCGCCCTACTGCGGCCAGGGCGGCACGTTCTTCACCTCACCGGGCTTGATCCCGCCGAGATGCCGCTGGATGTCATGGTACTGCGGATGTCCCGGTGGATATTCGAGCAGGCCGTGACCGACACTGCCGCCCGGCGCCGTCGCACGCAGATAGAGCACGATGGTGCCGTCCGTACGCATCTGCGCCACACCGATCGACGGCGGTGCATCGTCAGCCTTCGGTTTCGTCGTCTGGGCGGTGGCCATCGCGCACGCGAGCATCATCAGCACAGCGGCGACGCCCACCTTGCCGCAACGCACAATCGAGACCATGGCCCGCCTCCACCGCGCTTTGTGTCAAGCGTGTGGCTGACGCGGCGCGCCGTCAACGCCGTTCATCAGGTGCGCGTCACCAACCTGAACAGCCGATGTCACGACCACGTCATGGCCTCGCGTTAGGCAGCGCGCACAAAAACCGGAGTGATCTTCATGCGCGCATGTCTGCACGCTTTTGACAGCGATGTGCACGGCTGCGCCCCACTGTGGCCACACTGAGATTGCTTCGTATCGCCCGGCATCACGCAGGAGGACGCGATCGTGCCCAAAGACTCCCCTCTCTTCCTCACCGACTCTGCCAAGACCTGTCTCAAACACACCTATCTCCAAAATGATCCACGGCCCACGATGCGCGCGTTGGGCCGCCTGGACTATACGCTGGCCGATATCGCTGCCCCGATCTTCCGTCAGCTGATTGCCGCGCGCACGTCGTACGCCGGCCGAAAACTGCAGGTGCTCGATCTCGGTTGCGCCTGGGGCATCGGCACCGCATTGCTGCGCTTCCCGCTCTCCTTCGCCACCGTGCAGGCGCGCTACACGGCGCGCGAGATGCAGGCGCTGGAGCCGATCGAGGTCGAGGAGCTCGACCGTCTCTACTACGCCGCCTGGCCGCGCGACGGCCATCGCTACCTTGGCGTCGACGGCCGCGAGGCGGCCGTCTCCTACGCCCATCGCGTCGGCACGGTCGATTGCGGCATCACCGCCGACCTCGAGCGCAGCGATCCCGACGATGCCCTTGCGGCCGAGATCCTGCGTACCGATATCATCGTCGCCACCGGCCGCATCGGCGTGCGGTCCGCGGTACGTCTGGCGCAAGCGGCGCAGCGCAGCGATCCGCCGTGGATCGCTACGTTCGTCAATCGCGCCACGCCCGGCGATGAGCTCGCCGCGGCGCTTGCGCCTTTGGGCCTCGTCACCGAGCGCTTCGACGGCGGCAGTTTCGTGCAGCGCCGCTTTGAAAGTGCGGCCGAACGGGACCGCGCGCTCTCGGTGCTGCAGAGCCGTGACCTGGATCCGGCCGGCAAGGAAGCCGACGGCTGGCTGCATGCCGATCTCTACGTGGCGCGCCCTGCCCCCATCGCCGCGGCGATCCCGCTGCATCGCATGGCGTCGATCGCCAGCGGCGCCAGCGGCCTGCGCTTCCAGCGCCTGCCGCGCTGGGCGTAAACGTCCGTGGGAGCGACGATAAGCTCATCCTGAGGAGGCCGCGCTCAGCGCGGCCGTCTCGAAGGATGGGCTTCAGACTCCACCCTTCGAGACGCTCGCTGCGCTCGCTCCTCAGGGTGAGGCGGAGGCAAGCCGGCGCTCCTAATCCTCGTCCTGGAACCAGAGGCAGGCGAACGATGACGGGCCGATCACGAGGACGCCCGTATCGAACGTCGCCTCTGTCGCTGGCCGCCAGCTGCGCCCGATGTGTGGCGCCGGCGGCCGCCGGCCGAAGGTGCCATTGGTGAAGAAGCGCGTGCCGTCGGCGGTGAAGCCACCGACAAACGCTTCGGCAAGTTCGCGGGCGGTTTTCTGCGGGACGATTTCAGCGTGATACGCCATGTCGTGGTGAATGACCGATGTCAGCACCGCGATGGCCTCGTCTGCCGCGATCTCGGTGTAGATCGCATCGTCGCTGAGCAAACCAAACGCCGCAGCCGCCTCGCCGACGCGCGCAACAGCACCCGGTTTCACGCCCGCAATGATGTCCCCAATCGTCCGTGCCGCCACGATGCGCTCGAGAACGTCCACGACCGGCTCCACCGCTTGCCCAATGACCTCGCCCGCTCCTCCAGCATCTGCTAACATGGTCACGTGACCAAGCTCCTTGATAAGGCCCTCGCAGCCGTCCGCAAGCTACCACCAGCGGCGCAGGACGACGTTGCGCGTATGCTTCTCTCCCTGTCTGGAGACGTCGAACCTTATCGGCTGACCGACGAGGAGCGCGCGGCGATTGCCCGCTCCAAGGAAGAAGCGGCACGGGGTGAATTCGTGCCCGATGAAACAGTGCAAGATTTCTGGAAAAAGCTTGGCCTTTGAAGCTGCGCTACACACCTACCGCCTTTGTTCAGCTTCAGGAAATTGCAGCTTACATCGGTGCGCATAACCCATACGGGGCTACTCGCGTGCAGGCCCGGATCAAACATATGATCGACCTGCTTATCGATTTTCCGAAGATTGGGACGCCAACCGACGATCCCGTCATCAGGAGGATCGCAACACCCCCTTATCCATATGTTGTTTACTATGAGCTGACCGCCGATGAGATCATCATCCATGCGGTGCGCCATGGTGCGCGCGATCCCGGCAGCGCTCCCGGCCGAGCGTAATCAACGAAGCGCCCGCCAGCCGGCCCCTCGGCCGGCTGGCGGTACGTCGGCTATCTAGAACCCCGCCGGCCGGGCGACGAAGCCGGCGGCGCGTTCCAGCGCCGCGGCGGCGCGGAACAGAGTCTCCTCGTCGAAGGCGCGGCTGATGAGCTGCAGGCCCAGCGGCAGGCCGTCGCTGTCGAGGCCCGTCGGCACCGAGATGCCGGGCAGGCCCGCCATCGAGGTCGGCACGGTGAAGACGTCGTTGAGGTACATCGTCACCGGATCGTCCATCTTGTCACCGGCGGCGAAGGCAGCCGTCGGTGTTGTCGGCGTCAGCAGCACGTCGCAGCGCTCGAAGGCCTGCTTGAAGTCACGCGCGATCAGCGCCCGCACCTGCTGCGCCTTCTTGTAATAGGCGTCGTAGTAACCGGCCGACAGCACGTAGGTGCCGATCAGGATGCGACGCCGCGTCTCGGCGCCGAAGCCCGCGGCACGCGTGTTGTCGTACATCTCGGGCAGATCCTTGCCCGGCACCCGCAGCCCGAAGCGCACGCCGTCATAGCGCGCCAGGTTGGACGAGCACTCCGCCGGCGCCACGATGTAATAGGTCGCGAGCGCATATTTGGTGTGCGGCAGCGACACCTCGACCGGCTCGGCGCCGGCCGCCTTCAGCATGTCGATGCCGCGCTGCCACAGCGTCTCGATCTCGCCCGACATACCGTCGACACGATACTCCTTGGGGATCCCCACCTTCAGCCCGCGCACGTCGCCGGTGCAGGCGGCGGCGAAGTCCGGCACCGCCAGCGGCGCCGAGGTCGAGTCCTTGGGGTCGTGGCCGGCCATCGCCTGCAGCAGCAGGGCGGTGTCCTTCACGGTGTGCGCGAAGGGCCCGGGCTGGTCGAGCGAGCTGGCGAACGCCACGACGCCCCAGCGTGAGCAGCGGCCATAAGTGGGCTTCATGCCCACGATGCCGCAGAAGCTCGCCGGCTGGCGGATCGAGCCGCCGGTGTCCGTGCCGGTAGCGCCCGGCGCCAGCCGCCCGGCCACCGATGCCGCCGAGCCGCCCGAGCTGCCGCCCGGCACCAGCTTGCGGTTGTCGCCCTGCCGCTTCCATGGGTTCTCCACGGCGCCGAAATAGCTGGTCATGTTCGACGAGCCCATGGCGAACTCGTCGAGGTTGGTCTTGCCCAGCATGACGGCGCCCGCCTTCCACAGGTTGGCGGTGACCGTCGACTCATAAGGCGGCGTGAAGCCGTCGAGGATGTTCGAGGCCGCCGTGGTGCGCACGCCCTCGGTGCAGAACAGATCCTTGATGGCAAGCGGAATGCCCTCCAGCAGACCCGCCTCGCCCTTGGCGCGGCGGGCGTCAGAGGCCTTGGCCATGTCCAGCGCCTGTTCCGGCGTCTCGGTGATGAAGGCGTTCAGCCGGCGATGGGTCTCCATGCGCCCGATGAACGTCTCGGCCAGCGCGCGCGCCGTCGTCTCGCCCTTGGCGAGCGCGGCGCTCATGTCGGCGATGGTGAGTTCGGCAAGATCCGCCATCGCCTACTCCACGACCTTCGGCACGGTGAAAAAACCGCCGGCATTGTGGTCGCCGGGCTCGAGATAGA
>DATEIF010000156.1:0-3191 GCA_035279205.1 Vineibacter sp. | reverse complement strand
GAAGAACTCGATCGCCTTCTCGTCGCCATACACCGCCAGCTTGTCGTTCATCTTGGCGTAGTATTCGTAGCCCTTGATGTTCTTGATGTGCTCGCCGGCGAACTGGTAGTGGTCGAGCACGGTGCGGTAGTAGCCGCCGATGTACTTCATCGCCATCTCGCGGGCGCGCTCGGCGCTGGCGTCGACGAAGGTCCAGCCGGCGGAAATCGGCTTGGGCGCCGGCACGCCGTTGATCTCCTCGAACAGCCGGTTGTACTCGCTCAGCTCCTTCTCGACCTCGCGCCACGGCTTCTGCGGGATGATCAGCAGGCCGACGCCCAGCTTGGCCATGATGCGCGCGCTCTCGGGCGACACCGCCGCGGCATAGGTGCGGCCGCGGAAGCTCTTGAACGGCGCCGGCCGGATCCCGGCCCGCGGCTGCTTGTAGAACTTGCCGTCGTACTCCATGTAGCCGCGTTCGAGACCCTGCAGCAGCGCTTCGCCATACTCGACGAAGCGCTCGCGGCTTTCGCCCATGTCGATGCGGAAGCCGTCGAACTCGACCTTGCCCGCCCCGCGGCCCAACCCCAGGATCATGCGCCCGCCCGACAGGTTGTCGAGCATCGACACTTCCTCGGCCACGCGCATCGGGTCATGCCAGGGCAGCACCACCACCATCGACCCCAGGCGCAGGGTCTTGGATTTGCCCGCCATGTAGGACAAGAACTGCACCACGTCGGGGCACATCGTGTAGTCGGTGAAATGGTGCTCGACCGACCATACCGACTGGAAACCCATGGGTTCGGCCATTTCGGCCAGCGCCAGGTCGTTCTGGTAGATCTGCCGGTCGGTCAGATGCTTGTTGGTGTTCTGGAAAATGACGGCCATTCCGACATGCATGGCGTTCCTCCGCCCGATTTCAGTGGTTTCTGCCGTCATGGTAAACGTGCGTTTACCCGTTGGCGAGTCGCCAGGTCCCGCGCATCGGCATGGCTGCCGTATTTCCGACGCATCCACCCGGCATAGAGCAAACCCCATGATTTCACGTCGTTTTCTGGTGCTCGCCACAGCCCTGGCGGCCCTTCCCATGACGGCCTGGTCGCGGACGGCGCCGGCACCGGCACCCGAGTGGCTGGCCGGACCGGCGCTCGAGACGCTGGTGGACCGGTTTGCGCCGCCGCCCGGCTTCCAGCGCCTGAGCATTGCCGAGACCAGCTTCGGCGCCTGGCTGCGCCAGCTGCCGCTGCGGCCGGCCGGCGAGCCGGTCCGCCTTTATGACGGGCGCGTCAAGCAGGACCAAAGCGGTGTCGCCGCCGTCATCGACATCGATGTCGGCCGCACCAACCTGCAGCAGTGCGCTGATGCGATCATCCGGCTGCGGGCCGAGTATCTGCGCGCGAACAAGCGCGGCGATATCGCCTTCCATTTCACCAGCGGTGATCTTTACGGCTACGCCGACTGGCTTGCTGGACGGCGGCCGCTGGTCAAGGGCAATGCCGTCAGCTGGATGTCGGTTGGCGCAAAGCCCGACACTCGCCGCGGTTTTCGCAGCTGGCTTGACATCATCTTCACCTATGCCGGCTCGGTGTCGCTGCAGCGCGAGCTGGTGATCGTGCGCGATGCCACCACCATCGAGCCCGGTGACGTGCTGATCCAACCCGGCATGCCCGGCCATGCCGTCCTGATCGTCGACGTCGCCGTCAGCGCCAGCGGCGAACGCCGCGCGCTGCTGGCACAGAGCTTCATGCCGGCGCAGAACATCCACGTCCTGAACAATCCATCCGGTGGCGCCTGGTATCGCATCGCGGGCGAAAAGGAGATCGCCACGCCGGAATGGAAGTTCGCGCCAGCCGACCTCAGGCGATTCCCGGAGTAATAGGCCCCTCTCCCCGCTATGCGGGGCGAGCGGGAGCATCCCGCTCCAGCTCTTCGTCGATCCAGGCGCGGAAAGCCTTGATTTTCGGACGCTCGGCCGTGTTAGCGGGGCAGACGAACCACCAGGCCTTGCCGCTCTCGACCACCTGCGGGAAGGGCTGGAACAGGCGGCCGTCCTCGATCTCCTCGCGGAACAGGTTGGGCGGCCCCAGCGCGACCCCGGCGCCTTCGATGGCAGCCTCGACCGCAATCTTGGTCGAATCGAAGGACAGCGACCGGCGCGGTTTCATCGACTGCAGCCCCATGGCCTCGAGCCAGATCGGCCATTCCGGCAGGTAGGCAGTGTCGATCAGCGGCACCTTGCGCAAGTCGTCGAAGGTCTTCAGCCGGTCGCGATAGCGGCGGCCGCACAGCGGCGTCAGCACGTCGTTGAACAGCTTCATGGCGAACAGGCCGTCTTCCGGCCGGTCGGTGAAGCGCACGGCGGCATCGATATCCTCGCGCCCGAAATCGACGGAATGTCGCGCCGTTGTCATGCGCACCTCGATATCGGGATGCTTGGTCTGGAACCGGTGCAGCCGCGGCACCAGCCAGGCCAGCAGGAAGGTCGTCACCAGGCTGATGGTCAGGACCCGGCCGCTGGTCTGGCGGCTGACCCGCTCCAGCGCCAGCGCCATGCGGTCGAACGCATCGCGCAGGTCCGGCAACAGGGCCTCGCCTTCGGGCGTCAACGCCAGCCCGCGGGCCAGGCGACGGAACAACGCCACATCGAGCCGGTCCTCCAGGGACTTCACCTGGTGGCTGATGGCCGCCGGCGTCACGCTGAGCTCATCGGCCGCGGCGACGAAGCTGCCGTGCCGGGCCGCTGCCTCGAAGGCCCGCAAGGCGTTCAGCGGCGGCAGGGTGCGCGCCATGAGACATCCTTAGGATTAGAAAATTTGTGTCACAGGACAAGAAAGCATCGTTTGTGGCTGGAGCGCAAGAGCACCATGTTACCGACAACGAGGCTGTGATGAGCCGGGAATTGTCCCGATACAATGCCTCAGTGGAGTTGAGCCATGGCTTTCATGGCGGACACCTACCTCGAAACCTCGGCAGCCGCAGGTCGGCTGTTCGCCCGTGTTTTCACCGTGCCCGGCATTAGCCTCGACTGGCTGCAGCGCCGGCTCGAGCTGGCGCGGTCGCGCCGCGTGCTGCTGTCGCTGGACGACCGCATGCTGGCCGATGTCGGCATCGATCGCGCCACCGCGCGTACTGAAGGCGACAAAGGTTTCTGGCGCTGATGACGCCGCCGGTCGCCGGTGGGTGCCAGTGCGGCGCGGTCCGCTATCGGCTGA
>DATEIF010000155.1:0-10273 GCA_035279205.1 Vineibacter sp. | reverse complement strand
TCCGAGAATGCCGGCGTTGACGCACCAGATCCCATGGTCGTGCGGCGCGGCTTCCTTGCCCGGCAGGCCGATCGTCAGATAGAGGCCATGGCCGTCATTGTCTTCCAGCAGCAACGGATGCGTGCGTCCCTGCGCTTCCGGCATCGTGAAATCCGACAGCGGAAACAACTCGGCGCGCCGCGCGAGAGCCACCAGCTTCAGCTTGATGGCATGCAACGCCGAGGGCGTGATGCCTTCCTTGTCCGTGATCGCGTGAACCTGTGTCAGCAACGCCGCGCAGGCCCGTGCCCGTCGTGTCGCCACGTCTGGTCGACTCGCCATCGGCGTTCTCCCTCAGAGCTTGTCCGTCCGGACAGGTTAGCCGGCGATCGCCGCGGACCGCAACGAAAGTACACCTTCGCGCCGCGAAACCGGCTGCGCACGATTCCGTAACCACCTCCCTGGACGACGTGCACGGGGCACGCCAACCTCTTGCCGCGAAAGCCCGCGCTGCGACCGACGTGGGGCCGGCATGCAAGGAAGGATCGTCACATGGGCAAGCTCGACGGACGGACCGCCATCGTCACGGGAGCATCACGCGGCATCGGCCGTGCGATCGCCGAGCTGCTGGCCGCCGAAGGCGCGCGCGTGGTGTGCGCCGCCCGCACCCTGAACGAGGGTGATCATCCCCTGGCAGGATCGCTATCCAGCACGGTGACGGCGATCCGCGACAACGGTGGCGAGGCGAGCGCCGTTGCCGCCGACATTTCCGCCGAGCCCGAGTGCCTGGCACTGGCCGAGCGCGCCCGCGCGCTCTATGGCCGCGTCGATATTCTGGTGAACAATGCGGCGCTCAACTACTACATCCCGACCGCCGACTACCCGACCAACCGCTGGGTGAAGGCGTTCGCCATCAACGTGCACGCGCCGTTCATCCTGTCAAAGGCGGTGCTGCCGGACATGGTGGCAGCCCAGCGCGGCGCCATCGTCAATATCGGCTCCGGCGCTGCCATCGGGCCGGGCCGCGGGCCCTACAGTGACCAGACCGTGCGCGGCGGCGTCATGTACGGCGCCAGCAAGGCAGCGCTGGAACGTTTTACTCAAGGGCTGGCGCAGGAGGTGGCGAGCCATGGCGGCATCGCGATCAGCTGCGTCTCGCCCTCGCGCGTGGTGGCGACACCGGGCACGGTCTTCCACAAGCTGGTCGATGGTCCCGACGATCCGCGCGGCGAGCCTCCCGCGATGATGGCGCGTGCCGTGCTGCTGCTGGCCAGCGAACCTGCCGCGCGCGTCAATGGCCGGGTCACCTACAGCCAGCAGATCCTCAAGGAATTCGGCTGGATCGACGGCGCCGCGGGCCGTGGCGTCGATACGCCGGGCAGCGGCTATTCACAGATCTGACGAACGGTGTCGTCCTGAGCGAAGCGCGCCACGACATCACTCGTGCTGCCCTTGCTGACCCTGCGACCGCAGGGTCCTTCGCTTCGCTCAGGACGACGCGGCGCACGCGCCTCCGCGGCGATCAATGCCGGCGTGTTGTCCGCGGCACGCGCTTGAGGGCGGCGGCAGCGTTGCGGGCCTGGTTTCCCGTCAATCCGGCCAGCACTTCCATCAACGCGCGCAAGGCCACGGGCTTGGGGAAATAGTCCAGCGCGCCCTCTTCGCGGGCCAGCGCGATCTCTTCATCGCCGGCGTGGCCGGACATCACGAAGCTCGCGGGCTTGGGATCCATATTGAGGCAGGCGCGAACGACGTCGATGCCGCTGCCGTCGGGCATGCGGATGTCGGTGAGCAGCACGTCGAACGGCCCGTTGTGGCCCAACGTGTGGATCGCCGCCATCGCGCCATCGACACACATCACGGTATGACCACGACGACTGAGGATGCCGCGAAGCTCGTCCAGTATCTCAGGCTCGTCGTCGACCAGAAGAATCTTCATGAGCGCTCGTCCCAATGGCATTGCGTCTGAATGGCATTCAGTGAACAAATGAAACGCGACCGAATTGTGCCGACTATATGCTGAAATCCTGTCCTGTCGGCCGAGAAATACTCCAAATTGACGCGATCCCGATCCGCAACCGGCAGGGCAGGACTGCGGCGAATGCTCGCTCATGTGAGCCGACGGGCGTGATTTTCCCGATCGCATGCACCATATTGGCCATCAGCCCGGCGGCGATCTCGCCGGGCGGCACATACCCCAGGAGGTTGCCATGACACTGCGGGACGCCTGATCGAGGAATATCGCCAGCATTGCTTGGATGCGGATATTCCTCTTGAGCTCAACACCTCGGTCCGCCCGCCCGATGGTGATGACAGCACACTCTTCGTCTCCGCGGGCATGCAGCGCTTCAAGCCGCTGTTCGCCGACGAGAGCACCGTCGGCACCCTCGCCAACATCCAGTCCTGCCTGCGCCTGAACGACCTCGAAGAGGTCGGCGACGGCACGCACTGCCTGCGCTTCGACATGATGGGGCTGTTCTCCTTCCGACAGATGTCGGTCAAGGGCGGCATCGCGTTCTGGCACCGCTATCTGCGGCGGGTCGGGATCACGCCCACCCATGTCACCGTCCATCCCGACAGGATGGCCGACTGGAAAGGCCTGCATCCCGCCGGCATCGAGGTGCGGCCTGATCCCGACTGCACATGGTCGGACGGCAGCACAGGCGGCTATTGCACCGAATTCTATGTCGGCGATGTCGAGATCGGGAACATCGTGAACCCGCGCGGCGACTGTCTCGACGTCGGCTTCGGCCTGCAGCGGTTGGAGTACGTGCTCGGGGTGCCGCCGCCATCCGCGGTCGACATGCTTTGCGAGGGCATCACGGCGATCCTCGATGCGGGCTACCTGCCGGGCAACAAGGCGCAAGGCTACGCGCTGCGACGCCTGCTGCGCACCCTGTGGCGGCAAGGCGGCACACTGGATCATCCGGTGTTCCACGCCGAACGGCAGCGCCAGGCGCGGCTGCATGACATGTATCAGCGCCTCGCCCCCAAGCACCCCGGCATGCCGGCAGCATGGTGGTACGACACCCACGGCATCGTCCTCACCGACGTCGAGGACGCGTAGATGCCGATCCTGCCGGGTCGCAACGACGCGGCCCGGCAGGATCAAGGCCTGTGCTCAGCTGCCCAACCGGTTGGGATCGCGCCAGGCGCGCTCGAAAGGAAGCCGCCAGGCATGCGGCGCGACGAGCTGATGGATGGATTTCGGTCCCCACGACTCCGGCGGATATAAGCGGACCGGTGGCGGCGCCTCGAGAAGCGGCGCCGACACCTGCCACAGGCGTTCGATGCCTTCGGCAGTGTTGAACAGCGTGTGATCGCCGCGCATCGCATCGAGGATCAGGCGCTCGTAGGCCTCCAGCACATCGCCGGCCCAGCCGGTATCGTGCATGGCGAACTGCATGCTGAGCTTGTCCAGCCGCATGCCGGGGCCGGGCCGCTTGCCGTAGAACGACAGCGACATCTTGGCGGCATCGGCGAGGTCGAAGGTCAGGTGGTCCGGTCCCTGCGCGCCGACGCCGGAGCCGGCCGGGAACATACTCTTGGGCGGCTCACGGAAGGCGATGGAAATGATCCGCTGCCCTTCGGCCAGCCGCTTGCCGGTGCGCAGGAAGAACGGCACGCCGGCCCAGCGCCAATTGTCGATGGCGCACTTCAAGGCAATGAAGGTCTCGGTATCCGACTCGGGATCGACGCCGTCCTCGGAACGGTAACCGGCGTACTGGCCGCGCACCACGTCCCTGGGGTCGATCGGTGACATGCTGCGAAAGACCTTGTTCTTCTCCTCGCTGATCGGCGCCGGCTCCAGCGACGTCGGCGGCTCCATCGCCATGAAGGCCAGGATCTGGAACAGGTGGGTCACCACCATGTCGCGAAACGCGCCGGTCGCCTCGTAGAAGCCGGCACGTTTGCCCAGCCCCAGGGTTTCGGGAACGTCGATCTGCACGTGATCGATGAAATTGCGGTTCCAGATCGGCTCGAACAGGCCGTTGCCGAAGCGGAACGCCAGGATGTTCTGCGCCGCCTCCTTGCCCAGGAAGTGGTCGATGCGGAAAATCTGCTTTTCGGCAAAGACCTCGTGCAGGCGGGCATTCAACGTCACGGCACTGGCAAGGTCGGTGCCGAACGGCTTTTCCATGATGATCCGGCTGCGCTCGATCAGTCCCGCTTCCGCCAGCAGGCGCACGGCCGACAGCGCGGCATTGGGCGGCACGCTGAGGTAATGGACCCGGCGGCTGTCGCTGCCCAACGCCTGCTCGGCCGCATCGACCGCCGCCTTGAGTGCGCCGGCGCCGGCCGACAATGGCACATAGGTCAGGGTCTGGGCGAAAGCGGCCCAATCGGCGCCGTTCGGCTTGTGGTTGGAGAATTGCGCCAGGGCGTCCTGGGCAATGGCGCGAAAGCCGTCGGCATCGATCTCTTCCAGCGACACGCCGATGATACGACAGCCGGGAATGAATCCGGCATTGCCCAGCCGGAACAGGCCGGGCAGCAGCTTCCGGCGCGACAGATCGCCCGTGGCCCCCACGAGAACGACGACCTGCGGATGTCCCGGACCAACCTGCGATGCGTTCTTGATCACCGTCGTCGTCCCCTTGGCTGTCGCGCGTGTTTGCGGTTCAGCATGACAGCGTCGGGCGTATCAGGAAACTGTGACTCTGGGAGGACTGGAGCGGTTCGTCGTTTGACGGAACCGAAAGTCGGGTCGGCTGCCCTCGTCATCCTGAGCGTAGCGAAGGATCTTGCGGTGTAGGTATCGACACTGTCGGCGCCGACATTCTTTACGCAAACCACCGCAAGGTCCTTCGCCTCGCTCAGGACGACGGCTGCGGCTGATTCCAGCACACGATGAAACGCCCTAGGATGGTGGCCGGTCGTGTCGCGCTTCCGGGATCATGGCCCGCATGCGGTTGGCGAAAGCACGCAGACACACCTCCTTGGGCGACAACGGGCCCGTGGTGTAGCTCGACGATGCCATGCCGCCCTGCACACCCGCGATCAGCGCCGTGTCCTCGGCATTCACCTGCCGGTTGATGCGCCAGTTGAGATAGCGCGCGGCCCTCAGGTCGCGGCTGGTGTCGGGATGCACATAGGCGATCTCGCGGATCAGGGTCTCGGTCGGTGACACCGGGATGAACTGCATGAAATCAACCTGATCGGGATAGACGTCGAACGCGACGTTGGGCCAGAGCTTGTAGTAGGACCAGCGGCGACGCCGATCCTCAGGCACATGAGCGAGGTTGGGCAGCAGGCGCTGATAGGCGCGCTCCGACCAGTTCGCCGACTCCCGGGGCTGGATGTCGCCCCACATCTTGTCGACCCAGTCACGTGCCTCGATCCGGTAGCTGGTGCCGAACAGGCGGCTGAGGCCAGGATGCGCGACGCCGATATGCAAGCCGTCGGCATAGTTGTCGGCGACGTTCTTCCAGTTCACCGGACGCGGACGCAGCGTGACGCGGCCGTGCGGTACCAACTGGTCGAGCGCATGACTTTCAAGTTCCCGAGCGTAAGGCGCCATCATCTCGGCGACGCTGGGCAATCCGGGCTCGAAGCGCACGAAGATGAAGCCGTGCCAGATCTCCTGCTCCACGGGTTGGAGCCCGTATGCTGCCTTGTCGAGATCCGGGAACCCATGCCACGCCGGCACGCCGACCAGTTGGCCGTCCAGACCGTAGGTCCAGGCATGATAGGGGCAGACCAGGCGCTGCCCGCAGGTGCCGCGCGGTTGGGACGCCAGCTTCGCCGCGCGATGGCGGCAGACATTGTGGAAGCTGCGCAGCGCGCCATCAGCATCGCGCAGCGTGACGACGCGCTCGCCCAGGATGTCGAGCGTGATGTAGTCGCCAGCGTTGGGTGCTTCGCAGGCATGGCCCATGATGTGCCATGCCTGGCGAAAGATCGTCGCGCGCTCGCGGTCGAAGAAGCGCGGGTCGCTGTAGGTCCAAGCAGGCAGGCTCGTCTCGTGCAACCCGTGCTCCGTCGCTAGCGGCATTAGACTACATGGCCTATTGCACAGACCTCACCCTGAGGAGCGAGCGCAGCGAGCGTCTCGAAGGGTGGGGAACCGCACCGCATCTGTTGCCCATCCTTCGAGACGGCCGCGCTTGCGCGCGACCTCCTCAGGATGAGGTTTACTTAGCACCCGCTGGTTCGGGACCCAGCTTCACCAGCAGCTTGCCGAAGTTCTCGCCGCGCAGCAGGCCGATGAAGGCACGCGGTGCCTTGTCGATGCCCTCGACGATGTCCTCGCGGTATTTCAGCTGGCCCGACTTGATCCAGGCGCCCATCTGGCGCAGCGCCGGTCCATAGTGCGCGGCGAAGTCCGTCACGATGAAACCGCGTGCCGTGACCCGCTTGCCGACGAACGTGCCCAGCAGCCGCGGCCCCTGCTCCGCCGTCTGAGCGTTGTACTGCGAGATCGAACCACACAACGAGACGCGGGCGTAAAAATTGAGATGGCGCAACGCGGCGTCGGTGATGGCGCCACCGACATTGTCGAAGTAGACGTCGATGCCGTCGGGACAGGCGGCGCGCAGGGCCGCATCGAGGTCGCCGGCCGCCTTGTAGTCGACGCAGGCATCGAAGCCCAGCGTCTCCGTCACGAAGGCGCATTTGGCGGCACCGCCGGCGATGCCCACGGCGCGGCAGCCCATGATCTTGGCGATCTGGCCCACCACCTGACCGACGGCGCCGGACGCGGCCGACACCACGACGGTCTCGCCCGGCTTGGGACGGCCGACCTCGAGCAGGCCGAAATACGCCGTCATGCCGGGCATGCCCAGCACGCCGTTGGCGGTCGAGATCGGCGCGATCGCGGGGTCGATCTTGCGCAGGGCCGGGCCGCCGCCGATGGCGTATTCCTGCCAGCCGAGCCGGTCCTCGACGATGTCGCCGGCGCTGAAGCCGGGATGGTTGGAGGCCACCACCTCGCCCACCGTGCCGCCGGTCATCACCTCGCCGATACCGACGGGTGCGGCGTAGGACGCCGCATCGCGCATGCGCCCGCGCATATAGGGATCGAGCGACATGTAGATCACACGCACCAGCACCTCGCGCGGACCGGGCTGCGGCACCGGTACCTCTTCGATGCGGAAGTCGCTTTCGGCCGGCTCGCCGGGCGGCCGGCGGACCAGGACGACACGGCGATGGGTCTTGGGAATCATGTTGGCTTCCAGACAGGGTGTTGAACGATGCGCCGATAAGACGACCGCGACACCGATCTTGGCAAGCCTACTTCGGCGTGAACGTCACCGGCAGGCTGTCGAGCGCGTGGATGGCATTGCCGGGCCGCCAGACAGCCTCACCCGCGAAGTCGATGGCGCCGACCTTAGTGGCGATGGCCGTGAGCAGGGCGCCGGCCTCGGCGCGGGCCACGTTCTGGCCAACGCAGTTGTGGATCCCCACGCCAAAGGCGAGATGCCCACTGGGTCGGCGCGTGACGTCGAAACGATCGGCGTTGGGCCAATGATCAGGGTCGAGATTCGCGGCGCCCAGCACGCACAGGATCTTCGCGTCCTGTGGGATGGCCACACCGTTCACGTTGGTGGCCTGGTTTGCGGTACGGCAGAAGGAGTGCACGGGCGAGGTGAGGCGCAGCGCCTCCTCGAACGCGGGCAACGCCAGGCGCGGGTTTTCCCGCAGCCGCTGGAACTCGCCGGGATTGCCGGCCAGGCACCAGAGCGCATTGCCGATGCCGGTCACCGTGGTGTCGACGCCGGCCGACAACAGCGAGCGCACCAGCATGCCCGCTTCGGCCTCGGCAATGTCCCCGCTGTCGGCCGCCGCATAGATCATGGCGCCAAATCCGCCGGGCGCCAGACGGTCGCGCCGGCACTGCTCCATGATCCAGGGAACGACATCGGGCCCCTTTGCCATCGACTGCCGCCGCAGCGCGTTGTCGGGCCCCAGTGCATTGAACACCATGGCGCCATAGTCCACGAGCTTGCGCGTGTCGATCTCGGTCAGCCCCACGGCCTGAGGAAAGACGCTGGTCGGATAGGCTTCGGCGAGATCCGGCACCGCATCGAACGTGCCCTTGGCCAACAGCGCATCGACCAGCGCATCAGCCGCCGCCTGGAACGCTTGCCTGAGGTCCGCAAGGGCGCGCGGCGACATGACCCGGACCATGACCGCACGAGTCTTGGCGTGATCGGGCGGATCGACCTCGAGGATGATGCTGGGCGGTCGCCACGGCTTGGCCAGCTTGAAGTCGGTCAGGCCGACGCCGCGCGATGATACGAAACGCTGCCAGTCGGAGAACACCTCCTTGGTCTCGGGGTAGCGGCCGCAGGCGAGAAGCGCGTATCGCGGGATGTAGACGAACGGGCCCCGCGCGCGAAGCTCCGCATAGTAGGGCTGCGGATGGGCAAGAACATCGTCGGCATAAGGATCGATGTCCCACACCGCCATGCCTTGCGGCGGTGGAATGGCCACATGCTCTTCGAGCAGCGGGGTATCGACATTCATCTCGGCCTCGCCAGCGCGATGTCCGTCGCACCCAGGTTAGACTCGGCCGGCGAGGGAGTCATCCTGTAGACTGCATGCGATGCCCCAGACGCTCCACCGGCACGAGAAAGGCCAGCCTGCAGGCCTGCGCGCGCCCGTGGGCGACAAGGGCACCGGCGCGACAAGCCACATCCGCATCGGCCATGGCAGCGATGGCATCGAGCGTCTGGAGGCGCGCTTCGTCGGCCCGGCGTTTTCACTGCACCGCCATGATACCTATGCCATCGGCGTCACCCTGTCCGGCGTGCAGACATTCCACTACCGGGGTGAGCGCCGGCTGTGCCTGCCCGGCCAAGGCCACATCCTGCATCCCGATGAAACGCACGACGGCGGCCCCGCCACGGCCGAGGGCTTCGGTTATCGCATTGTGTATGTCGATCCCGCGCTCATTCAGCAGGCGCTGGGCGGCCGGCCCCTGCCGTTCGTTGCCGATCCGGTCATCGACGCAAACGTCTTCGAGCACGCTCTGCCGCCGGCCCTGTGGCGCCTGGAAGATCCGATCGACGATGTGGCGCAGGTCGATCTGACCGCCGCCATGGCCGACATGCTCGTCACTGCGGCCGCACGGACAAGCCCGGCAAAAGGCGGTTCATTGCGGCTGGCGTCGCTGCTGTCGATCCGCGACCTGATCACCGCTCTTCCTGCTGCGCCGCTTTCTCTCGAAGCGCTGGAAACTGTTTCAGGCCTCGACCGCTGGTCGCTGGCGCGACAGTTCCGCGCCGCCTTCGGCACCAGCCCCAGCAGCTTTCGCACCATGCGGCAGCTGGATCAGGTGCGCCGTCTGATCCGCGACGGCCAACCTCTGGCCACGGCCGCACTCGCGGCCGGCTTCGCCGATCAGAGCCACATGTCGCGCATGTTCAAACGCGCCTACGGCCTGACGCCGGCGAGATGGGCGGCGGCGGTCGCGAATCGTTGATGGACGTCTCCGGCGCGGCGCCGCGCGCTCAGCGAATCTCGCTTTGACCGGGTGCATCGACGAACAGCCAACGTCAACCCGCGAGCAACGCATCAAGCAGCACGCGAGAACGCGCCACGCAACGCGCAGCGGCGGCAAACGCCGCGGCGTTGTTCATGGCATCGACGTCTGCCTGGGCGTCAGAGGCAGCGCTGAGCTCGCGTTCGAGGTCCGGCAGCATCGCCACGAGTTCGGTGGCTACAGCACGATCGTGCGCCCCTGGCCAGGCGTAGCCCTCAAGCGCCTCATCAGCCGCCGTGGCATCGCGCAGCGTGCGATCGAAGGCGGCGTGCCGACACGCCTCGACAAACGCGTTCAATGCCGGCTCGACACACGGTGCCGAATCGTTGAGCGCGCCGAAACGCACCAGCGCCTGCAGCAATGCCGCACTGAGGGGGTCATCGAAGCTGGCCACACGCTCGCGCAGCAGCCACTGCGCCGTATCAAAAGCGTCGCTGGCGCCGTAACGATTGTCAGCACCCTTGATGGCGGCAACCCGAGCCCGCGCTTGTTCCATCCGTTGGGCCCGCTGCGCCTCAGCGTGTGCCAGAGCGGCCTGCACCTGCTGCAAACCGGCGGTGTCACCTGCCGGCACGGCCGTGAGATCGGCCAGCATCACGATCTCCTGGCACGTGGCCTGCCGCCCCCAGATCTCGCTCACAACCAGCTTCACCAGCTTGCCATCTTCGACCACGAACAGCGCGGCAGCGAGCTCATCGTCGAGGCTGTTAGCCGTGACCTCGAAACGCTCGACCACCCCGCCTTGCGCATCGAGCAACCAGTAGTCAGCAGGCCGCTCAGGCCACGCACGACGCGATATTGACAGCA
>DATEIF010000154.1:0-11311 GCA_035279205.1 Vineibacter sp. | reverse complement strand
ATGCCCGATGACGGTCACCCCGCAACCCGGCCTGCCAAGGGCACCCTGCTGCAGGGCAAGCGCGGGCTGATCATGGGGGTGGCGAACGAGCGCTCGCTGGCCTGGGGCATCGCCGCGGCCTGCGCCGCCCAGGGCGCGGAGCTCGCCTTCACCTTCCAGGGCGACGCGCTGGGCAAGCGAGTCAAGCCGCTGGCGCAGTCCATCGGCTGCGATTTCGTCCTGCCCTGCGACGTCACCGATGCGGCCAGCATGGACGCGGTCTTCGCCGCCGTCGAGCAGCGCTGGGGCCAGCTCGACTTCCTGGTCCATGCCATCGCCTTCTCGAACAAGGACGAGCTCAAGGGCAAGTATCTGAACACGACGCCCGACAATTTCGCGCTCACCATGAATGTCAGCTGCTACTCGTTCACCGCGGTCTCCCAGCGCGCGGTGCCCCTGATGAAGGCCGGCGGCTCGCTGCTCACGCTCACCTACTACGGCGCCGAGCGCGTCATGCCGCACTACAACGTGATGGGCGTGGCCAAGGCGGCGCTGGAGGCCAGCGTCCGCTACCTGGCGGCCGATCTCGGCGATCAGGGCATCCGGGTCAACGCGATCTCGGCCGGGCCGATCAAGACGCTGGCCTTCGCCGGCATCGGCGATGGCCGCTACATCCTGAAATGGAACGAGCTGAACTCGCCGCTGAAGCGCAATGTGACCACCGACGAGGTGGGCAACGCCGGCCTGTTCCTGCTCTCCGATCTGGGTGCCGGCGTCACCGGTGAGGTGATGCATGTCGATGCCGGCTATCATGTCGTGGGCATGATCAAGACCAGTTCCGCCAAGCAGCTGTCGGAGCTGCTGGCGACATTCGACGACGACTAGGCAGGCAACCCGGCCATGGCCGGCAACACATTCGGTCACCTGTTCCGCTTCACCAGCTGGGGCGAGAGCCACGGTCCGGCCATCGGCTGTGTCGTCGACGGCTGCCCGCCGCGCATCCCGCTCAGCGAAGCCGACATCCAGGTCTGGCTCGACAAGCGCCGGCCGGGCACGTCGCGCTTCGTGACCCAGCGTCAGGAGCCGGACACGGTGAAGATCCTGTCCGGCGTCTTCGAGGGTGTCACAACGGGCACCCCGATCTCGATGCTGATCGAGAACGTCGACCAGCGTTCGCGCGACTACGGCGAGGTGAAGGACCAGTTTCGTCCGGGTCACGCCGACTACACCTATCTCGCCAAGTACGGCGTGCGCGACTACCGCGGCGGCGGCCGCCAGTCGGCGCGCGAGACCGCGGTGCGAGTCGCCGCCGGCGCCATCGCGCGCAAGGTGCTGGGCGATGGTGTCACCATCCGCGGCGCCGTGGTGCAGGTCGGCGCGCACAAGATCGACCGCGCCAACTGGGATTGGAGCGCGGTCGCCGACAACCCGTTCTGGTGCCCGGACCGCCAGGCGGTGCAGCGCTGGGAGGGCTACCTCGACTCCGTGCGCAAGGCCGGCTCCTCGGTCGGCGCCGTCATCGAGGTGACCGCCAGCGGCGTGCCGGTCGGACTGGGCGCGCCGATCTACGACAAGATCGACAGCGACATCGCCCGGGCGCTGATGAGCATCAACGCCGTCAAGGGCGTGGAGATCGGCGACGGCTTTGCCGCCGCGGCACTGTCGGGCGAGGAGAACGCCGACGAGATGCGCATGCAGGACGGCAAGGTCGCCTTCCTCAGCAACCATGCCGGCGGCGTGCTGGGCGGCATCTCGACCGGCCAGGACATCGTGGCGCGCATGGCGGTGAAGCCGACCAGCTCGATCCTGACGCCCGTGAAGAGCGTCGACCGCTTCGGCAACGAGGTCGACCTGCGCACCAAGGGCCGCCATGACCCTTGCGTGGGCCTGCGCGCCGCGCCGGTGGCCGAGGCCATGATCGCCTGCGTGCTCGCCGACCACCTGCTGCGCCATCGCGCGCAATGCGGCGGCTGAGCGCCGATGGCCGCCCGACCGCGCCGCGTGGAAGTGCGCCACAGCCAGACCTTTCACATGACCCTGGCCGCCATCGGCATGGCGCTGCTGGTGATCACCGCGATCTACGGCGCCGCGGTCGTGATGGGCGAGGTCCAGGCCAACCAGCGTCCGTCCTGGCTGATCGGGCTGTGCGCGGCGGCGATCCTCTACTACGTCGTACGCTCCGTCCTGCGCTTCCGTGACCGCCGCCCGCAGGTCGTGATCGACCGCGACGGCATCCACCTCGGCTTCGGCCGCGACGTGCTGTTGCCGTGGGATGTGGTCCAGTGGGTGCGCGTGCGCGGTATCCGGCCGTCGCTGCAGATCGGCGTCGACCTCGAGCATTTCGCCAAGGCGCGCGTCTCGATGTGGAACCTTGACGACAATCTGTCGAGCGTTCCCGGTGCCGGTCCCGCGATCGCCGTGCGCGCCGCCGGCCTCGACACCAAGATGAAGACCTTGCTTGACGCCGTCCATGCCTGGAAGCCGTCACTGCGGCCCCATCGCTGATCAGCACCCGCCCGACAGGAGAGACCCATGCCCCAGCCCGACCGCCTGTGGAAGCTCGACATCGACGTGGCCGAGCCCACCGAGGAGGACCTGAAGAAGTACTGGGCGAAGTGCGTCGAGAAGCTCGGCATGGTGCCCAACGTCATCCGGGCCGTGTCGCAGAACCCCAAGAAGGCACGCACCTTCATCGCCATGTACAACGAGCTGATGCTGGGTGATTCCGGCCTCAGCAAGCTCGAGCGCGAGATGATCGCGGTCGTCGTTTCGAGCGCCAACCGCTGCTACTACTGCCTGGTGGCCCATGGCCAGGCCGTGCGGCAGTACTCGGGCGACCCGCAGCTGGGTGAGATGATGGTGCTGAACTACCGCGTCGCCGAGCTGCCGGCGCGCCAGCGCGCCATGCTCGACTTCGCCTGGAAGCTCACGCTGACGCCGTTCGATGTCGTCGACGCCGACCGTGACGCGCTCAAGGCCCACGGCTTCAGCCCGCAGGACATCTACGACATCTGCGATGTCATCGCCTTCTTCAACATGTCCAACCGCATGGCGCACGGCTCGGAGATGATCCCCAACGCCCAGTACCACGCGATGAGCCGATAACGCCCGGCGTTACTCCGCGGGTGCTGCCTGCGGTGGTCGGCGCCGCAGCCAGCGCGCCTCCAGCAGGCTGCCCAGGATGCCCTTGGGCAGGAAGATGATGAACAGCACCAGCAGCACGCCGTAGACCAGGTTGTCCCAGCCCACCGCCTTGGTGCCGAACGAGACGCGCAAGGTCTCGGCCATCAGCAAGGTGATGACGGCGCCGGCCGTCGGGCCCAGCGACACGTAGATGCCGCCGACGACCACGGCGAACACCATTTGCAGCGACACCGAGATGCCGCTCACCGTGTCGGGCGAGATGAACATCTGGTACTGGCAGTAGAGCGCGCCGGCGAACGCGGTCATCACGGCGCTGAGCACCGTGATGCGCAGCTTCTCACCCGTCACGTTCACGCCGGCGGCGGCAGCGGCATCCTCGTCCTCGGAGATCGCTTCGAGCGCATAGCGGCTCATGCTGCGATCGACCAGGCGCCAGATGTAGAGGCCGCCTGCCCAGACGGCCAGCGCGATCAGGTACCAGGTCTCCTTGTCGGTGAACTGCAACGCCAGCAGCGCCGACTCGCCCGCCTTGTGGCGTTCCGGCGTATAGCCCAGCGAGCCGCCGGTATAGTCGCGGGTCGCGGTGATCACCTGCAGCACGATGCCACTCAGCGCCAAGGTCACCAGGGCGAAGTAGTGCCCGGTGATGCGGAAGCGAAAGCACGGCCAGCCCACGATCAGCGCCAACGCGCCGGCGGCCAGCAAGGCGATGGGAATGCCGATCCAGGGCGACAGGCCAAGATGGTTCCACAGCAACGCCGTCACGTAGGCGCCGATGCCCATGAAGCCACCATGCCCCAGCGACACCAGCCCGAAGCGCCCCATCACCGACCACGACGTATAGGCGAACGACCAGATCAGGATCTGGATCAGGATGTGCAGCGGGTACGGCGAGTGATAGACGAGCGGCAACGCCACCAGCACCGCACCGGCCGCCCAGGGAAAGTAGTTACGCATGGTCATGACCGCCGGGCCAGCAGCCCCTGGGGCCGCACGAACATCATGATGATGAAGAAGGCGAAGGCCAGCACGTAGCCCCATTCCAGGTCGGAGTAGAGGCCGCCCAGCGAGATGATCTCGGCGAAGATGAAGGCGGCAACGAAGCCGCCGATCATGTTGCCCAGGCCGCCCAGCACGCAGATCATGAACGTGATCGGGCCGAACGACAGGCCGACGAAGGGGTGGACGTCGTACTGCAGCACCAGCAGGGTGGCCGCCAGCCCGGCCAGCGCCCCGCCCACCGCCGAGGTGACGAGATAAACGCGGCGGCTGTCGACGCCCATCAACGGCATGATCTGGCGGTCCTGGGCGATGGCGCGAATGGCCGTGCCGGTATAGGTCCGGGTCAGGAACAGGTAGACCACCACCATCGCCACCAGTGCCGCGCCGAAGGCCAGCAGGCGTGCGTAGCTGATGTACATCTCGGCGACGTTGAGCACCGGCAGGCGGATGCCGGCATTGCGAAAGTCGATGCCGAACGCCACGGTCGCGGCACTCTGCAGAAAGAACAGCACGCCGCCTGTCGCCAGCAGCTGATTGATCGGTGCCGCATTGAGCAACGGCGCGATCACCAGGTAGTGCAGGGCGAGACCCAACACGCCGACACCGGCGATCGCGATCAGCGCCGCCAGCGGAAACGGCACGTGGTAGACCGTGAACAGGAAGTAGATGGCGTACATCCCGATCATGATCAGCTCGGCGTAGCAGATCCAGACCACGTCGATGACGCCGAAGATCAGGTTGAGGCCCAGCGCCAGCAACGCCAGCACGCCGCCCAGCAGGATGCCGTTGATCAGGGCTTCGAGCAGATAGATGTCGAAAATCTGCATCAACCAACGCTCCTTCCACCAACGTCTCGTGCCATCACCGTCATCACGAGCGCAGCGAGGGATCTCCCGCGCAAGACGCACGGTACGCCATGTCGCAGGAGATCCCTCGCTGCGCTCGTGATGACGGCGATGCGCACGGGATGACGGTCGTGGTGGCGTGCCATCGCTCACACACCCAGATAGGCTTCGCGAATCGACTTGCTGTCGAGCAGCTCGGCAGCCGTCCCCGCCGCCCGGATGCTGCCCGCCTCCAGCAGGTAGGCACGATCGACCACCTTCAGCACCTGCTGCACGTTCTGCTCGACGATCAGCACCGTGAGCCCACCAGCACGGATGCGTCGCACCAGCTCGAACACCTGCTGCACGATCACGGGAGCAAGCCCCGCCGACGGCTCGTCGAGCAACAGCAGCTTGGGCTCCGACATCAGCGCGCGACCGATGGCGCACATCTGCTGCTCGCCGCCGGACATCGTGCCGGCAAGCTGATTGCGCCGCTCGCGCAGGCGCGGGAACAGGTCGAAGACGAACTCCAGCCGCTGGCGGAACTTGGCACGCGCCGCCGGCATGAAGGCGCCCATGCGCAGGTTGTCCTCGACCGTCATGCGCGCAAACAGTCGGCGGTTCTCGGGCACGTGCGCGATGCCGAGCTCCACGATGCGATGCGCCGGCGTCAATGCGAGATCCGCGCCCTCGAAGGCGATCGCACCCTTCTGCGGCCGGATCAGGCCGGAGATCACGCGCATCAGCGTGGTCTTGCCGGCGCCGTTGGGGCCGATCACCGCCACCGCCTCGCCGAGCTGCACATCGAGCGAGATGTCGAACAGCGCCTGGAAGGCACCGTAGCCGGCACCGACAGTCCTCAGTTCCAGCATGACCGCGGCCCGCCCTAGCCGCGCGACGCGGCAAGCGCCTGCACGGCGGCGGAGTCGGTGCCGAGATAGACCTCGACCACGCGCGGATCGTGCGCCACGGCGCTGGGCAGGCCCTCGGCGATCTTCTCGCCATGGTCCAGCACCATGACGCGATCGACGATGCGCATCAGCACGCCCATGATGTGCTCGACCCAGATGATGGTCATGCCCAGTTCCTTGCGGATGCGATCGAGCATATCGGCGGCTTGATCCATCTCGTGTTCGTCGAGCCCGCTCAGGCTCTCGTCGGCCAGCAGCAGCTTGGGGCCGGTGGCCAGCGCCTTGGCCAGCTCCAGCTTCTTCAGGCCCGCGGCGCCCAGCCCATCGACCGTCGCGCCGCGGTCACTGGGCAGGCCAACCAGCGCCAGCGCCTGCTCGGCGGCGGCAAAGGCCTTCGACTGCGAGTGGCTGCCCTGGCCGTAGTAGCCTGCCAGCGCCACGTTCTCGAAGATCGACAGCCGCCGGAACGGCCGTGGGATCTGGAAGGTGCGGCCGATACCGCGGTTGATGATGGTGTGCGGCGCGGCACCGCCGATCTCGCGACCCTCGAAGCGGATCGAGCCGGCCGTCGGCGGCAAGGTGCCGGAGAGCATGTTGAAGATGGTGCTCTTGCCCGAGCCGTTGGGGCCGATCAGGCCGAGGATCTCGCCCGGCTCGACCTTGAAGGACACCCCGTTGACAGCCGTGAAACCGCCGAAGCGCTTCACCAGTCCTTCGACGTTCAGCACGCGGGCCTCATGGAGTGTTCCCTTCCCCGCGCAGGCGGGGAGAAGGTGGCGCGTAGCGCCGGATGAGGGGCTTCCGTCGGTTCAGACATCCACGCTCATCGCATTGTTTCGAAGTTCAAGGTTCCAACGGCCGTGAAGCCCCTCATCCGGCCGCCGCTGCGCGGCGCCCACCTTCTCCCCGCCTGCGCGGGGAGAAGGGATCACTTCGCGGCGTACGGTGATGACGCGGGCAGCGGCAGGACCGGGTCGCGCAGCTGCAGGCTCTTGGGCCACACAACATAGGCGTTGTCGTCGATGTACTGGGTGATCACCGGGAAGGCGCGTGCGTTCTGCCCGGCCACCGCACCCTCGCCTTCGAACTTCACGCCGAAGCCCAGCATCGAGCCGCCTTCAGGCAGATCGACCTCGAGTGCGGCCTTGCGCAGCGCCTCGGCGTCGATGCCGCCGTACTTCTTGATCGCCCGCGGCAACACCTCGGTCATCAGCACGTAGGTGTTGCTGGCCGCCATCCCGACATGGGCCGACTTGATGGTCGTCCCCGGCCGCGCCTTCTCGTACTCATCACCGATCATCTTGACCAGCGGCGGCAGCGCCGGCGCCAGCGCTTCCTGCTTGGTGAGCCAGATCGAGATCGGATCGACGTTGAAGACGTAATTGACGTCGTTGCCCAGCGACTCCTTCAGCTTGGCATAGACGCCATAGCCGGCCCCGTGCCCGACCAGGGCACTGAAGCGAAAGCCCTGCTCGCGCGACTGGCGCAGGAACAGCGTGATATCCGGGTTGTAGCCGGTATGGAACAGGACATCCGGCCGGGCGCGCTTCAGCTTGGTCACCAGCGCTGACAGGTCAGGCGCGGTGGCGGAATAGCCCTCCTTCAGCACGACGTTGAAGCCGGCCTTCTTGGCGCCCTCCTCGTTGCCCTTGGAAACGTCGACACCGTACGAGCCGTCCTCGTGGATGATGGCGACCCGCAGATCCTTGGGCTCCTTGCCGAACTTCGACTTGGCGTTCTGGGCGATGAAGTCCATCGACATCAGGCCGAACTGCCGGCCGCTGGGCTGCGGCCGGAACACATATTTCAGGTTGCGATTCTCCAGCACCGCCGAGGAGATGCAGGTCGTGATCCACATGAACTTCTTGAGCTGCTCGGCGCGCGCTGCCACCGGCACGCACTGGGCCGAGGAGAAGAAGCCCAGCAGCATGTCGACCTTTTCCTGCTCGGCCAGGCGCACCGCCTCGTTGATCGCCACATCGGGCTTGCTCTGCGCATCGGCGTAGACCGCCTCGATCTGGTATCCTTCGACGCCACCCTGCTTGATGAAATGGTCGATCATGATCTTGGCGCCGAGCGCATGCAGGTCCGACCCGCCGCCGGCCAGCGGCCCGGTATAGTCGTAGACGACGCCGATCTTGAGTTTCTTGGCCTGCGCGTAGACGGCCGGTGCGCCCGCCGTCATCACGATCGCCGCAGCCACACCACAAGCAACGCGCGCCAGGGCTCGTAGCGACATCACATCCTCCCGATGAAGCCTTTGTATTTCTTGGCGGGGATCACACGGGCAACCCGTCTGCTTGTCAAGGGGCGGGGCTCGTGATTCGGCGGCGGCATGCGATGGCGTGCCCGCTGTCGATGGGTCATCATGCGACACGCACCGGGGGGAGCGACATGGGCCGCAAGATCCTGTTCATCACGACCGACCAGCAACGCTACGACGCGCTGGGCTGCAACGGCGGTACGGTGGCGCGCACACCGGTGGCCGACCGCTGGGCTGCCGAGGGCATCCGCTATACCCGGGCGCATGCGCAGAGCGTGGTCTGCATGCCGGCCCGTGCCACCATGATCACCGGACAATACGTGCGCACGCACGGCGTCTGGATGAACGGCGTGCCGCTGCCCGACGATGCGCCCAGTGTCGCGCAGTACCTGCAGGACCGGGCCGGCTATCGCACGGCGCTGTTCGGCAAGGCGCACTTCGAACCGTTCCTCGACCTCGAGCGCCGGTTCTACGAAAACCGCATGGCCATGCTGGGCGAGACCGGCCCGCATCGCGGTTTCGAGCGCATGGAGCTGGCCGCCCATACCGGGCGCGGTTTCCTGCATTACCCGATGTGGCTGGCCAAGACGCACCCCGACGCGATCGGCGGTTTCTACCCGTTGCTCAAGCTGCCCAGCTTCGAGCAGAACGCTGCCGGCGGCGGCGATACCGGTGCGGTCCAGGTGCAACACAACGCCATTGCACGCGAGCTCTATCACACCGACTGGGTCGCCGACCGTGCCATTGCCTGGCTCGAGTCGTTGCCGGCCGACGCCGACTGGTTCTGCTGGGTGAGCTTCCCTGATCCGCATCACCCGTGGGACCCGCCGCAGTCGGAGATCCATCGCCATCGCTGGCAGGATGAGCGGCTGCCGGCCAACTGGCCGGCGACATGCGACGACGCCGTGGCCCTGCTGAAGACCAAGCCGCGGCACTGGCTCGACTGGTACGAGGGCCGCCAGGTCACCAACTTCGAGGCGCCGCCCGACTTCGTGCCGTCGTCGGTCACCGCCGACCAGCTGCGCGAGATCAACGCGCTGACCCATGTCGAGAACGAGCTGATCGACGAAGCCTGCGGCCGCGTGTGGGACATGATCAAGCGGCGCGGCTGGGGCGACGATACCGACGTGATCTACACCACCGACCATGGCGAGTTGCAGGGAGACTACGGACTGTTGTTCAAGGGGCCCTATCATGTCGACTCGCTGATGCGGCTGCCGTTCATCTGGAAGCCGGCGAAGACCGCGAACATCGCGGCGGCCACCATCGATCACCCCGTCGGCCAGATCGACCTGGCACCGACCTTCTGTGCCATCGCCGGCGTCGCGGCCGCGCCTTGGATGCAAAGCCAGGCGCTGCCCACCAGCGCTTCGTCTGCGGATGCCCAGCGCCGCGAACGCGTCATCACCGAGTGGGACTCCGCGTTCAAGGGCATCACCATGCATCTGCGCACGATCTATCGCGACGGGCTGGTGTGCACGGTGTACGAGAAGAGCACGCTCTACGCCGGCGACGGTTCGGTTGGCGAGCTGTACGACTGCGCCAACGATCCCCTGCAGCGCCGCAATCTGTGGCACGAACCGGCCTGGCAGCCGCGCAAGAAGGACCTGATCGCGGACCTCTACGACCATCTGCCGCCGGCGCGGTCGCCCAAGCTGCAGGCCGTCGCCAGCGTGTGATGGCGGCAGGAACTCCGAGCACACACGTCTGTCATCCCGAGCGCAGCGAGGGATCAAGGGTCGGCGCCTAGATCCCTCGCTGCGCTCGGGATGACAGGGTCAACGACGTCACAGTCCGTCGAGGATTGAGCCGATGCCCTCCACGATGCTGCCGGCGGCATCGGCGACGGCTTCCGCAGCGCTGCCGACTGCGTCGAGCGTGCCGCTCACGATACTGCCGGCGGCTTCCGTCGTGGCGATATCGGCGACCGTGAGGCCTGCGTCCACGACATCCGCCACGGACGTGTCATCGGCCGGCCTGGCTGCCTGCTGCTGCGCGGCTGCGGCCTTGGCTTTTTCGACCGCCGCCAATTCTTCCGGTCCCATGGTCACCCCCTAAGACGCCGGCGTATGACAGACGGCTTCGATGTTGTTGCCGTCGGGGTCGAGAACGAAGGCGCCGTAGTAGTCGGCATGGTAGTGCGGCCGAACACCGGGGCCGCCATTGTCCTTGCCACCCGCCTTCAATCCCGCTTGGTAGAAGGCGTCGACGACGGCACGATCTTTGGCGAGCAGCGCGAGATGCGTCGGGCCTGACACGGCGAGACCCGCGCTGGCCGGATTCTGCACGATCCACCAGTCGACCTTTCTGCTGCCATCCGGCCGGGTCCAGCCGAAGCCGGCGACCTTGGCGCCCTCGTGCTCGAAATCCACCATCAGCCTGTAGGCCAACGGCGCCAGCGCCGTCGTGTAGAACGCCTTCGACTTGGCATAGTCCGATACGCGCAACGTCACGTGGTCGAGCATGCGTGAACCCCTCTCCCGTTCAGCCGTCGCCGGCCGCGATCGTGCCCGCGGCCGCGAGCCGGTTGACATCGGCATCAGCATACCCCAGTTCGCGCAGCACTTCGCGCGTGTGCTGGCCGATGACGGACGGCGGATCGCGGTCCTTGCCCATGCTGCGGCCGTCCAGCCGCAGAGGCAGCAGCGGCAGGCGTGCGATGACGTCGCCCGGCAAGGTGGTGGCGGCGAGCTGGCCGGTGGCGGCCAGATGCGGATCGTCCAGCAGATCCTCCGGCCGTGCCACGCGGGCATAGGAGATGTCGGCCTGCTCGGCCAGCCGCTCGACCTCGGCGATCGGCAACGCCGCGATCGCCTGGCGCAGGATGGGCAGCAGCCACGGCCGCGCCATGATGCGATCGTTGTTGGTGGCCAGCCGTGCATCGTCCTTCAGCGCATCCAGGCCGAACACATCGATGAAGCGGCGCCACTGGCCATCGCTGGTGACGCCGATGAAGATCTGCACGCCATCGGCGGTATCCATCGGCTCGTAGATCGCCCACGACGACAGGCGTTCGGGCATGGGCGGCACCGGGCGCTGGATGATGGCCGAGGCCGCCAGGTGCGTGCCCATCAGCAGCACGACGGACTCGAAGAGCGCGCTTTCGACATGGCCGCCCCGGCCGGTGCGGTCGCGCTCGCGCAGTTTCAGCAGCACGCCCAGGGCGCCATAGGTGCCGCCCATGA